>NZ_JACHVQ010000006.1 GCF_014190805.1 Flexivirga oryzae
CGCACCACGGCCCTGACGTCGACGGTCGCCGCGGCGCCGGTGCGGATCGAGAAGACGTAGTCGCGTGTCGTGCCGGTTCCGTCCTGGTGGGTCCGCACCGCCCTGGTGGACTTCACCGCGTGATCGCCGTCGATCGTCACCGCAACCTTCGGTGTCCCGTCCAGCTCGTACTCCGCGACCCGTCCGTCGGCACGCCGCACGGCCGGTGTGTCGGCCACGTGGACGCCCGCGCCGGTGACCACGACCCACTCGCGACCCGCGGGGGCCCAGCCCAGCCCGTCGACGTACGGCGCCCGGGTCATCAGGCGGGCCTCGGCGGTGCAGAACCACCAGTACCCGGACCTCTCGTCGGCCGGCTGATCCTGCGTCTGAGACACCTGCGCGCTCGCCGGCCGCGGCCGGTAGAGCGAGGCGAAGGCGCCCAGCCGGCGCTCACCACTGACCAACGAGACCGACTGGGTCCGTCCCTCGAACGTCACGGTCAACTGCACGTCCGCGGCGTCGCCAGGCACCGCGACCAGTGCCTGGTTGCGGTCGTCGTCACCGGCCGTGGACGAGCCCTGCGCGGGTGCCTTGACCGCCCGGTCGACGACGACCGAGGTCGTCTTCGACCGCACGGCAAGGCGACTCGCGTGGTCACCTGTGTCGGGTGCACCGTCGGACGACGACCGGGTGGCCGACCACGTGACGTGAACCAGTTGCCCGTCACGCGGAGCCTTCGCCTCGACCGAGCCACCGGTTTCGTCGCTCGACGCCCGCTGCCCCACCGCCACGCTGACCGACAGGACGCTGCCGGGCAGCTGGAAGCTGAGGTCGTGCTCGTAGGTCGCGTCCGACAGCGAGTAGTCGCCCTGCAGCGAATCGCCCACCGCCATCCGGCCCCTGTCGTCCTCGTGCCGCCCGAGCAGCAGCGCGCTCAGCGCGACCGCGACGACCAGCAGCAGCGCGACCGCGATCACCGAGCGGCGGCGCCACCAGCGCAGTTCGTGGGTGTTCACAACACCATGGACGTCGTGTCGCGGCCCACCGTTCCGCCATCCGACGCCGTCAGACGCCCGGGTAGGTGACGACCGTGGACACGTCGACCCGGTAGGTCGCGGGTGCGCTCTTCCACTCGCTGGCCCGCCGATCGAGCGTGGTCGGCAGCTGGTAGTCCAGCCGGACCCGCGCATCCTTGGTGGCCGGGACGAGCCAGGCGCGCGCGGCGAGGCGGACCGCGTCGCCGATGACCTGGTCCGGACCTGCGACACGCGCCGGTTTCGCCATACCCGCCACCGAGAGGGTGGCACTCGGCCGACCGGACGGCACGTAGCGGGCCCCCTCGTGGAGGTTCTTCGGGTAGATCGAGACGTCGCGTTCGGACCGGGTGACGGTGGCACCGTGCACGATCAGCCACTCCTTCCCCGCCGGCGCCGCACCCAGACCTGCGACGTAGATGCTGCGGGTCACGTAGAAGTCGCAGTGCACCCAGGAGAACCGCTTGTCCGAGTCGTCCCGGCACGGGAACTCCTCGGAACTCTTCACGGTGCGCGGCGACGGCCCGCCATGCACGGACCGGACGGTGCGCCCGGCGAAGCGTGCCTCCACGTAGGAGTCGGTGCCGTCACCTTTCACCACGAACAGCACCGACCCGCCGTCGTCAGCGAACCCCACCGAGGTCGCGATCGGGTAGCGCCGACCGCCGGACACCAGGGTCAGGTCGGTGCCGGGATCGCGGCGCTGGAGAGCGGTCGCGGCCGGCCACACCGACGGCGGTGTGTAGAACTGGTCGCCACTCCACGACACCTCGACGAGCGCCGCCCCGTGCGGTGCGGTGATCTTGTGGCCGTAGCCACCGACCTCCGGACCGATGCCGATCGTCAGGTCCAGTGGACCGAACGGGGTCTGCACCGTGGCCCGATTGTCGGCCAACTGGTCGGCGAACACCGTGGGGTGGTCGAAGCGGTCACCGACGTGGACGCCGGCCCGCTCGTGCACCCACCAGCCGATCGTCGCGGCGGCCAGCACCACGATCAGCGCCAGGACCAGCCACCTGCCGCGGTGCCGGGTTGGGGTTGCGGAGTTCATCGGGCACCTCCGACCGTCGGGTCGACCGCGGGCGGATAGGCGCTGCTCGTGCTCAGAACCATGGTGGCGGTCTTCGGGGCGTGGGCGTCGCCGCCGGTGCGCCTGGTGGTCGCCCGGACGACCGTGTCGACGGTGAACCCGGCGCCACGGACGACGGAGAACACGTAGTCGCGGGAGACGTACCTGCGGTTGCTGACCGTACGCACCTGCTCCGCGCCGAGCGTCTTGCGTGGAGCATGACCGTTCACGGTGGTCACCGCCCTCGGAGTCCCACTGGTGGAGTACTCGGCGTAGCCCTTGCCTGCGCTCCAGGTCACCGGGTCGTGCGTGTCGATGTCGTAACCGGCTCCCAGGACCACGACCCATTCCCGGCCCGCGGGCGCCCAGCCCAGGCCCGAGACGTAGGGCGTCCGCAGGACGGTGCCACGGTCGGCGCGCCCGGACCAGCTGAACGGTGAGTCCGGGTCCTTCGGCTGGTGCTGGTCGATCGGCAACGCGCTGAGCGAGCCGCTCCCCGCCGGCGGGTACAACGACGCGAAGGAGCCCATCGTGCGTCGGCCGCCGATCAGTCGCACGGTCTGCGTGCGACCGGCGAACTCGGCGACCAGTTCCACGTCGGACGGCCGGCCCGGGAGTGCGACGACCTTCTCCGGCCCACCGTCGTCGTCCGAGGACGCCGGTTTCGGCCGCAGGTCCGCGTCGACGACGACGGTTCTGCCGGCTGACCTGATCGACAACCGGGTGGGCTGCTTGCCCTGGGTTCGCCTCGGAGCGCCCGTCGAGGTCCAGGACAGGTCGACCAGCAGACCGCCCTTCGGCGCGCGGATCGTGCCGTCCGAGCCGTCGTCGGAGTCCTCCTGCTGACCGCGCTGCCCGATCTCGACGCGCACGTCGATCTGCGCGTTCGGCACGACGAGGTCGGCGCTGGTGTCGACCTCGCCGTCCGAGATGGAGTAGCCCCCGCTGCGGGTCGCCCCGGCAGCGAGGCGGTCCTTGTTCGAATGGCGTATGACGAGGCCGGTCACCACCGCCGCGAGCGCCACGGTGAGGACGACGGCGACGATCCACCGGCGACGGTGTCCACCGGATGCTGCTAGGTCGGGCATCACGCTCACACCCCTGGGTACGTCGTGGTCGTGGACACGTCGACCAGGTGTGTCGACGGGGCGCCGTGCCAGTAACTGTGTGCCGGCACGATCCTGGTGGGCAACCGGTAACGCAGCCGCACAGTGGCCGACTTCTGCGCCGGGACCAGCCAGGCCCGGGTCGCCACCCGCACCGAATCCCCGATCACCGTGTCCGAACCCGCGACACGCGGTTTCGCGGACACACCGTCGACCGTGACGGTGACGGCCGGCGGGCCGCTCGGGGCGTATTCGGCGCGCTTCGAGTCGTCGTGGGCGTCCCGCACGCGGACGTTCTGGTCGTACCGCGTCGCGCTCGCGCCCTGGACGACCAGCCATTCCTTGCCTGCGGGTGCCACGCCCAGGCCTGCCACGTAGACGCCCCGGTGGACCGGCAGCGTGCAGTCGACCCAGGAGTACGTCCTCTTCGAGGTGTCCTGGCACCCTGCGTAACCCTGGCTGCGCACCGTCCGGGGCGTGTTCGGGCCGGGGGCCGAGGTGAACGTGCGGCCGCCGAACCTGCTCTCCACCCGGGCGTCCGATCCGTCACCGGCGACGACGATGATCGCCGATGACCCGCCGTCCGACATCACCACCGCATCGGCGAGCAGGTAGCGGTGACCCCCGGTGACCAGGGTCAGTGTCGTCCCCGGGTCGCGCCGGTCGCGCGGAGTGCTCGTCGGCCATACAGGAGGCCCGTCGTAGATGAGCCCCGGTGACCAGGTCACCCTGACCAGGCTGGCGCCGTCCGGCGCGCGCACCCGGTCGTCACGGCTGCCGATCTCGCGCCCGGTGCCGATGGTGACGGGCAACGACCCGAACGCCGTCTGCACCTCGGCCCGGTGTTCGGTCAACTGGTCGACGAAGACCATGACACCGTCGAGGTGCTCCCCCGCCGCGAGGTGATGCCGTTCGTGCGAGGACCGGGCGATACCGCCCACGACCAGGGCGACCGCCACGACCGCCGCGGCCGCTGCCGCGAACCACCGCCCGCGGTGCCGGCGGAACGCACCGGCCTGCTGCCCGCTCATCGGCTCACCCGCGGCGCAGGGTCGACCACTGCCGGCGCGCTCAGGGTCTTGCCGACCCGGACGGTGGTCCTGGCCGGGGCGTGCCGGTCCTCGCCCTTCCCGCGTTTCGCGGGCACCACGGCCTCGACCTCGACCGTCGCCGCGTCACCGGTGTGGATCGAGAAGACGTAGTCGCGTGCCGTGAGGAGTCTGTCCTTGGTCGGTTGTGCGGCGCTCACGGACGTCTCCGGGTGCTCGCCGTTGACGGTCACCGTCACCTGCGGCTTCCCGTCCCGCTCGTAGCCCGCCAGCCGGCCACCCTCGATCCACTCCGCCGGACGGTCGGACGCCCGGACCCCCGCCCCGCTGACCACCACCCACTCGTGTCCGGCCGGGGCCCAGCCCAGGGCGTCGACGTAGGGCGTACGCGTCAGACCGTTGACCTCCGCGTGACAGAACCACCGGTACGGGGACTGCCCGTCGGTCGGCTGGTCCCGGGTGAGGGACACCTGCGCCCCCGCCGCCCGCGGTCGGTAGAGGGACGCGAAGGCGCCCAGCCGCCGCTCGCCGCTGGCGAGGGAGATCGACTGGGTGCGCCCCTGGAACGTCACGGTCACCTGCAGGTCCGCGAGTTCGCCGGGGACCGCGACCAGCGCCTCGTGGCGGTCGTCGTCGCCGGAGCCGGCCGAGCCCACCACGGGCGCCGTGATCGCCCGGTCCAGCACGACCGAGGTCGTCCTCGACCGCACCGCAAGGCTGCTGGTGTGGTCGCCCGTGTGAGGGGCGCCGCCGAGCCACGGCCCGGAAACCGACCATTCGAGGTGCACCAGCTGCCCGCCGTGCGGTGCCTTGACCCGCGTGACGTCATACGTCTTGTCGTCGACCAGCGCTGCCCGCTGCCCCACCTCTGCGTTGATCATCACGCTGGCACCGGGCACCACGAGCTGGAAGGTCCGGTAGAGCGAGGTGTCGGACACCGCGTAGTCGCCCGGCCGGGAGGTCCCCGCCGCCATCCGGCCCTTGTCCCCCTGGTGCCGCACGAACAGCACCGTGCTCAGCGCGACCGCGACGACGAGGAGCAACGCCACCCAGAGTGCGGGGCGGCGGCGCCACCAGCGCAGTTCGTGGGTGTTCACATCACGATGGACGTGTCGTCACGGCATACCGTTCCGCCCTCGTCATCAGCCCGCGACGCCCGGGTAGGTCGCGACCATGGAGACGTTGACCCGGTAGGTCGCGGGCGCGCTCTTCCAGTCGCTGTCCCGCCGATCGAGCGTGGTCGGCAGCTGATAGCTCAGCCGGATCCGCGCATCCCGGGTGGCGGGGATCAGCCAGGCCCGCGCGGCAAGGCGGACGGCGTCACCGGTGATCTGGTCCGAACCGGCGACCCGTGCCGGCTTCCCCAGACCCGCCACGGAGAGCGTCGCGGTCGGCGGACCGGACGGCAGGTATCGCGCTTCCTTGCTGTGGTCGGCGGGTTGGAAGGTCGACACCTGGTGTCGCGAGCGGGTGACCGTGGCGCCGTCGACGACCAGCCACTCCTTGCCGGCGGGGGCCGCACCCAGACCTGCGACATAGATGCTGCGGGTCATGTCGAAGTCGCAGTGCACCCAGGAGAACCGCAGGTGCGAGTCGTCCAGGCACGCGAGGTCCGCGGGAGGTTGGGCCGTGTCCCTCCGCTGCGGCCTGCCACGCACCGATCGGACCGTGCGCCCGGCGAAGCGCGCCTCCACGTGGGCATCGGTGCCGTCGCCCTGCACCACCACCAGCACCGAGCCGCCGTCGTCGGCGTACCCGACGGACCTGGCGATCGGGTAGCGCCTGCCGCCGGACACCAGAGTCAGGTCGGTGCCGGGGTCGCGGCGCCGTCGAGGTGTCGCGGTCGGCCACACGATCGGCGCCGGGTAGAGCGTTTCACCGTGCCAGGACACCTCGACGAGGGCCGCGCCGTGCGGTGCCGTGATCGTGTGGCCGCTGGCACCCGCTTCCGGGCCGATGCTGATCGTCAGGTCCAGCGGACCGAACGGGGCGTCCACCGTGGCGTCGTTGTCGGCCAATTCGCCGGTCATCACGGTGGGGTCGGCGAACCGGTCACCCACGCGAACACCGGAACTCTCATGCACCCACCAGGCGATCGCCGCGGCCGCCAGCACCACGACCAGTGCCGTGACCAGCCACCGCGTGCGGTGCGTGGTCGTCATGGAGCTGTTCATCGGGTGCCTCCGACCGTCGCGTCGACCGCGGCCGGGAACTGGCTGCTGGTGCGCAGGAGCATTCGGGCGGTCGCCGGGGCGCGCGTGTCACCGCTGGTGCGCTTGGTCGTGACGTGGACGACCGTGTCGATCGTGAAGCCGTTGCCGCGGGCGACGGAGAAGACGTAATCGCGTGAGCCGTGCAGGTAGAAGTTCGTCACCGTGCCCGGGTGCTCTGCACCCACCTTCTTCTCGGGCGGGCGCCCGTCCATGGTGACCGTCACCTTCGGCGTTCCGACGGTCGAGTACCTGGCGTATTCGTCGCCGACGGTCCAGACGACCGGGTCGAGTGCGTCGATGCTGTAACCGGCTCCCTGGACGAGGATCCAGTCACGCCCCGTCGGTGCCCAGCCCTGACCCGAGAGGTAGGGCACCCGGACCACCTGGCCGCCGTTGGCCTGTCCGGTCCAGCGGAACGGTGACCTGGGGTCCACCGGCTGGTCCTGCCCGATCGGTCGCGAAGTCAGCAGGCCGGGTGCTGCCGACAGGTACAGCGGTGCGAAATCGCCCATCGTGCGCCTGCCACTCACCACTCGCACCACCTGGCTGCGACCGGCGAAATCAGCAACCAGCTCCACATCCGACGGCCGGCCCGGGAGCGCGACGACCTGCTCCGGCGCGTCGCTGTCGTCCTCGGCGGACGCCGGCCGCGGCCGCAGCGACGGATCCAGCACGACGGTCCGGCCACCCGACCGGACCGACAGACGCGTCGGTTCCGTTCCCTGGTAGTTCGTCGGGATACTGGTCGAGGTCCACGACAGGTCGACCAGTACGCCGCCCTTCGGCGCGCGGATCGTGACGTCCGAGTCGTCGTCGGAGTTGTGTCGGTACCCCCGTTGCCCGATGTCGACACTCACCCGGATCTGGGCGTTCGGCACCATGAAGTCGTCGTCGTTGCTGGAGCCGGCCGAGATCGAGTAGTCGCCGCTGCGGGTCGCCCCGGCAGCGAGGCGGTCCTTGTTCGAGTGGCGTATGACGAGGCCGGTCACCAGCGCGAGCGCGACGACGACGGCCGCGCCGATCAGGACGCTGCGACGCATCACCAGACCACCGTGATCTTCGCGTGTTTCGGGTAACCACTGACGTGGCCCTGCACGTAGTCGACCGGCGCGACGAACGTCGTGGAGCGCCGGACGTGCACCGTGCCGGCGGAGTGTGGCACCTTGAACACCGCTACGGGCGTCCACCAGGTGCCGAGTTCGACGCGCCCCTTCTTCAGCACTTTCACCGCCGGTCTGCCGTCGACCCGCTGGCTGCCGGTGATCTTCGCGATCTGCTTGAAATAGTCGACGTACGCCGACGAGTCCCGCGACGGCCGCCAGCGCACATCGTTGGACAACCGGATGTAGCCGCTGTCGACGACCACCCAGTCGCTGCCTTTCGGTGCCCAGCCGAGCCCGTCGACATAGGCCAGCCGGATCGCGCTGCCACCGTTGTCACTGGTCTGCCATTGCAGTTTCGCCCTGGGCTTCGCGCTGGGCGCCCCGTCGCCGACGACCGGGCTCCAGCCGCCGCTGTTGTAGAGCAGATCGGCGCGTCCGGCGCGCCGCGTGCCGGTCGTCGGGTCCACGGACTGCGTCACGCCGGCATACGTGGCCTCGATCCGCAGGTCGTCACCGTCGCCGTCGACCGCGATCACCGCGGAGCCGTCCACGAGAGCGTCGGTGCGGAACGTGTCGAGCCGATACCGGTGCCCGCCGGCGACCAGCGTGAGCGTCACGGGGTGATTGCCGCCGATGTCGACCGCGCCGACGGTCTGCGCGCTCGCGTTCGACCCGCTGTCCCACTCCACCTCGACGAACCGGCCGCCCAGCGGCGCGCGCACCTCCCGCGAGCCGGGTGACCCGACGGACGCCTCACCCGCCGGCCCGGTGACCTCCACCTGCACCAGCCCGGACGGCACCCTGATGTCGACGGTGTGCCGGTCGCCGTAGACGTAGCCGGATGCTCCGAACCGCTGCCCCACGTGCGCCCGGTTGTGCAGCACGGCCACGGCCGCGACGCCTCCGGTGGCGGCGAGCACGAGTATGACGATCCCACCGATCAGCCACCAACGGTGGGGACGGTGTGCCGCTTCGCGCTCCTCAGTCACGACGCTTCGACTCGCGCGGGCCACCGGTGGTTCCGGCCCGCGGACCGCCGGTCAACCCAGCGGCAGCGTCGCCTGTGGTGGCGCATGCGAGGGGTCGACGCCGTCGAAGAGGCTGCTGACCGACTCCCCCGCGTGGATCCGGGCGATCGCCTCCGCGAACAACGCGGACACCGAGCGCACCTGCAACTTGGGCCAGTCGGGTGGCCGGGGCACCGTGTCGGTGGTGACGACATGCCCGATGAGCGGGTGGCTCGAGAGCCGCTCGACAGCACGCCCGACGAACAGGCCGTGCGTGCAGGCGATGTCGGCGGAGGTGCAGCCGCGCTCGGCCAGCCGGTCGAGCAGCTCGACGACGGATCCGCCGGTCGAGATCTCGTCGTCGAGCACGATCGCGCGTTTGCCGTCGACGTCGCCGACGATGGTGTCGATGACGACCTTCTCGTCGGAGATCCGCTTCTTGGAGCCCGCGGCGACGGGCAGCCCGAGCAGCCGGGAGAACTGGGTCGCGGTCTTGGCGTTGCCGAAGTCGGGCGACACCACCACCGAGTCGGTGAGGCCGCCGACGGCGCGGAAGTGGTCGGCCAGCACGCCGATGGCGGTCAGGTGGTCGACCGGCATCGAGAAGAAGCCGTGCACCTGCGGCGCGTGCAGCGCCATGGTGATCACCCGGTCGGCCCCGGCCGTCTCGAGCAGGTTGGCGACCAGTTTGCCCCCGATCGAGATCCGTGACGCGTCCTTCTTGTCCGAACGCGCGTAGGCGAAGTAGGGGATCACCGCCGTGATGCGCTCGGCCGACGCACCCCGTGCCGCGTCGATCATCAGCAGCAGCTCCATCAGGTGGTCCTGCGTCGGCGGCACCAGCGGCTGGACCAGGTAGACGTCACGCTGTCGGCAGTTGGCGAGCAGTTGCGCCTGCAGGCAGTCGTTGCTGAACCGCTTGAGGTCGACATACGAGCGAGGAACCTTCAGATGCTCGCAGATGCTGTCGGCGAAGGCCGGGTGGGCTGATCCGGAGAAGACGACGATCTCGCGCACTGGCGACGGACCCTTCCAAGGCGGCGGACTCGGGTGCAGCTCGACTGTACTGTCTCGCGCGGCCCCGGGGACAGCCCCGGGTCGCCGAGCTAGGCGCGCCCGGAGAACTGCTGCAACCGCTCGGTGGATCCGGTGATGACCAACTGATCGCCCTTGTCGATGACGGTCTCCGGCCGGGCGTCCTCGAACGTGGCGCCACCCTTGTGCTTGACCGCCACGACGGTGACGCCGTGCAGGCCACGCAGGTTGAGCTCGGTCAGGTTCTTGCCGGAGAACTTGGCCGGTGCTGCCATCCGGCCGATGCCGAAGCCGCTCTCCAGCTCGTAGTAGTCGGTGAGCGAGCCGACCAGCAACCGGCCGATGCGAGCGCCCATCTCGCGCTCCGGGAGCACCACGTGGTGTGCTCCGATGCGCTCCAGGATGCGGGCGTGCTGCTTGGTCATCGCCTTCGCCCAGATGCTCGGCACGCCGAGGTCCGCGAGGTTCGCGGTGGTGAGGATGGACGCCTCCAGGTGCGAGCCGATCGCGACGACCGCCCGCTCGAAGTCGCCCGCCCCGATCTGCCGGAGTGCGTCGGGGTCGGTGCTGTCGGCCTGCACCACGTGGGTCAGGACGTCGGCCCACTTCTGGACGAGCTCGACCGACTGGTCGACGGCGAGGACGTCCCAGCCCTGTTCGGTCAGGGTGCTCGCGACCGACGTCCCGAACCTGCCGAGCCCGACGACCAGCACCGTGTGGGGGTCGAGCGTCGCGTGGTGCCGTTTAACCGACAATGGGCCACTCCTCCGGTAGTCGATAGCGCCGCTTGTTGCGTCGCATGGCGAGTGCGGTACCGACGGTCATCGTGCCGACTCGGCCGATGAACATCAATGCGATGAGGACGATCTGCGCGGCAACGGGCAGCTGCGAGGTCAGGTTCGCGCTCAGGCCGGTGGTGGAGAAGGCCGAGATCGTCTCGAAGAGCACCAGCTGCATGGGTTGCTCGCTGATCGTGATGACGGCGATCATCCCGGCCATCACGCACCCGACCCCGAGCAGTGCCACGGTGAGCGCCTGCCGCTGCACGGCCGCAGGTATGGCGCGGGGCCCGACCCGCGCCTGCGGCTCACCGCGGATCTCGGAGATGATCACCGCACCGAGCAGGAAGAAGGTCGACACCTTGATGCCCCCGGACGTGCCGGCACTGCCACCGCCGATGAACATCAGCACATAGTTGACGGCCATCGTCTCCGGGCGCACCTGCGCGTAGTCGACGGTGTTGAACCCGGCGGTGCGCGGGAAGACGGCACCCCCGACGGAGTTCCAGATCTTGTCGGTGACACCCATGTGCGCGAGCGTCGCGGGGTTGCGCCATTCGAAGACCAGGAAGGTGACCAACCCGGCGAAGAAGAGGATGACGGACCCGTAGAGCGTGAGCCGGGTGTGCATGGACCACTGGTGCGGCCGGCGGCGGCGCATCAGCTCGAACCACACCGGGTAGCCCAGACCGCCGATGAAGACGCCACAGCACAACAGTGCCAGCACCCACGGATCGCCGGCGAACTTCACCGCTCCCTCGGAGTAGAGGGTGAAACCGGCGTTGTTGATCGCCGAGATCGAGTTGAACAGGCCCTCCCAGGCCGCGCGCCCGATGCCCTCGCCGTACGCGAAGTGCAGGCGCAGCGCGAGCAGGACGGCGAGGGTGGCCTCGAGCATCAGGTAGAAGCGCACGATCACCCGGATCATCGACCGCGCATGCGCGGGCGTGTCGGTGTGCGCGTCGGCCTGGGCGGCCAGGGTGCCCTCGATGCCGATCCGCCCCCGCACCAGCTGCAACAGGCGCGCCGACAGGGTGACGATGCCGAGCCCTCCCGCCTGCACCAGCAGCAGCATGACCACGTGCCCGAACGGCGTCCAATACGTCGCGACGTCGACCGGCGACATGCCGGTGATGCAGGTGGCGCTGGCGGCGGTGAACAGTGCGGTGCTGAACTCGGCGTGCCCGTGGTGCGTGCTGGAGATCGGCAGGGCGAGCAGCGCCGTGCCCGCACTCACCGTGATCGCGTAGAACCCGACAACGATGCGTGCCGGGCCGAATCTCGCTCTCATCGGGGTCCCCGCGAAGTATCGGAGGAGCGCAGCGGGGGAGAACTTCGTGGGGTTGTTCTCATACGCAACACTTAACCGTATGACGCCCGCACTTCTGGCCAAGTTGATCAGCGGGGAGGGCGCGGCACTGCTGGCATCGCTCCCGCCGTACGACGAGGCGGAGGCGTTCGTGCTGGGCGATCGCCTCCGGATGGAAGGGTTCGACCCCGAGCTGATCGCGGCCGCGCTGACCCAGTCACGCCTGCGTTCGCGGGCCGAACGCAAGTTCGGGCGGGCGGCGCGCGAGATGCTGTTCACCCCTGACGGCCTGGAGCAGGCGACCCGGCAGCAGGTCGCCCGCCTGCACGCACGGCGGCTCGCCGACTCCGGCGCCCGCCAGGTCCACGACCTG
The DNA here is from genome assembly GCF_014190805.1 of Flexivirga oryzae. Taxonomy (NCBI): domain Bacteria; kingdom Bacillati; phylum Actinomycetota; class Actinomycetes; order Micrococcales; family Dermacoccaceae; genus Flexivirga; species Flexivirga oryzae. The sequence goes on from NZ_JACHVQ010000006.1 coordinate 12,060, forward strand.
GGCTGCGGCATCGGGGCGGACGCCCGCGCGTTCGCGGCGGAGGGCCTGCGGGTCACCGCGGTGGACGCCGACGAGGTCACCGCCGGGGTCGCCGATCACAACCTGCGGCACTGGGACCACGCGAGCGCCCAGCACGACTTCGCCGAGCGGGCGGGCGCGCCGGACCGGCTCAGCGCCCCGGACGCGGCGGTCTGGCTGGATCCGGCACGCCGCACTCCCGGGGTGAGCGACATCAACGGACGCACCCGGCGAACGTTCCGCCTCGACCAGCTGGCACCGTCCTGGGACTTCGCCCTGGAGACCGCCGCCGGTGCTGCCGCCGCCGGGGTGAAACTCTCCCCGTCGCTCGCCCACACCGATGTGCCGCTCGGCACGCAGGCGCAGTGGACGTCGTACGACGGCGAGGTCGTGGAGTGCGTGCTGTGGTGGAACGCCGCGGCATGGGACCGCGGCCGGTCGGCGCTGGTCGTCAGCGACCAGTTCGCCTACGAGGTGCTCGAGCGGGATGCCGCGGACACCGACCCGGGGACCGCACGACTGGACCGGCTGCAGGGCTACCTCTACGAGGCGGACCGGGCGATCATCCGCGCCGGACTGACCGGCGCCCTCGTGCGGCGTGTCGACGGTGTCGAGCTGGATGCCGGGCTCGGGATGGTCAGCTCGCCGCGCGACGTCCTCGTCCCGTGGGCGAAGAAGTATGCCGTGACGGAGGCGATGCCGTTCAACCTCAAGGCGTTACGGTCCTGGATCCGGGACCACCGGATCGGCCGCCTCACCATCAAGAAGAAGGGCGCGTCAACGGACCCGGACACCTTGCGGCGCCAGCTCCGGCTCAAGGGTGACGGTGAGGCAACCATCCTGCTGACCCGCATCGGCGGGGCGCAGGCGGTGTTGATGCTCGTGCCCGCACCGTGAGCCGGCGCAGCCCGAAGTTCGCCGTGAGTTACCGTCGAGCCGTGTCTTTCGCCCGACGGCCCGTAGCCGCCGCTGCCCTCGCCGCCGTGACCGCCGTCGCGGTGACCGCCTGCTCGTCCGGCGGGTCGGATGACGCCTCGTCGGCGGCCACGACCCGTGAGTCGGTCGCGACGTCGACCGGTGGCGCACCGTCGTCGAACACACCGTCGCACGCTTCGAGTTCTTCCGCGCGCCCCACGACCACCCCCGCACCGGCGAACAGTTGCGTCCAGCGGACCTACGAGCGGCTGTCCCCGGCACAGCGGGCCGGCCAGCTGCTGATGATCGGGCTGGACGCGAATGCCGCGTCCACTGCCGACGACTCGCTGATCGCTGAGCAGCACGTGGGCAATGTCATCTACCTCGGCGGCTGGACGGGTCGGTCCAAGATCCAGTCGACGTCGAATCATCTGCAGTCCGAAGCAAGTTCGTCGGCAACAGGTGGAGTCGGCATGCTGATCGCAGCCGACCAGGAGGGCGGCGCGGTGCAGCAACTGCGCGGTCCGGGTTTCAGCACCCTGGTCTCGGCGTTGCAGCAGGGCACGATGAGCAGTTCGGCGCGCACCGCCTATGCGACGACCATCGGGCGGCAGCTGAAGGCAGCGGGCGTCAATCTCGATCTGGCGCCGGTCTCCGACACGGTGCCGGCCTCGATGGCTGCATCCAATGCTCCGATCGGCAAGTACGCCAGGGAGTACGGCCATGCCCCGGCGACCGTCGCCGCTGCTGTCGGGGACGTCGTGCGCGGTCTGGACGCCGGCGGCGTCGGCGCCACCGTGAAGCACTTCCCCGGGCTCGGCCGGATCACCGGCAACACCGACTACACCAGCGTCGGCACCACCGACACCGTCACCACGGCAACCGATCCGTACCTGCGGCCGTTCTCCGCGGGCATGAAGGCCGGCGCCGCCGCGGTGATGATCGCGTCGGCTCACTACGCGAAGCTCGACCCGTCCACCCAGGCGACCTTCTCCGGCAAGGTCATCACCGGGCTGCTCCGCGGCACGCTGGGGTGGCATGGCGTGGTCGTCACCGATGACATGAACGCCGTTGCGGTGTCTGGGATCCCAGTGGGTGAGCGCGCGGTGCGGTTCGTCGCCGCGGGCGGCGACATCGTGCTGACCGGGCGAGCCGCCAATGCGTCCCCGATGATCGGCGCGATCCTTGCCCGGGCCGGCTCCGACGCCGCGTTCGCGGCCAAGGTCACGGCGTCGGTGCAGCGGGTACTGACCCTCAAGCGGCGCCTCGGCCTCCTGCACTGCTGACCCGCGGCGCCCGCACCGCTCGCCCTCGGCCGGGTCAGTCGGCCTTGACCTGGCTCACCGGCATCGACGAATCCGCAGGTAGGTCGAGCGAACTCGGTCGCAGGCCACGCTGCACCATCTGCGAACCGAGAGCCGCGACCATCGCACCGTTGTCGGTGCACAGCCGCACACGGGGCACCCGCAGGCTGATCCCCGCAGCGTCACACCGCTCCTGCGCCATCGCGCGCAGGCGGCTGTTCGCGGTGACACCGCCACCGATCTGCAGGTCGTGCACGCCGTACTCGTGACAGGCGTCGATCGCCTTGCGGGTCAACACATCCGCGACCGCTTCGTTGAAGCTCGCCGCCACGTCGGCCACCGGCACCGGCTCGCCCGCGAACTCTCGCTCCTGCACCCAGCGCACGACTGCGGTCTTCAACCCCGAGAACGAGTAGTCGAAGCGGTGCCGCTTCAGATCCTTCCGGGAGGTGAGGCCGCGCGGGAAGCGTATGGCAGAGGGGTCGCCGTCGGCGGCCGCGCGCTCGATGTGCGGACCTCCCGGGTACGGCAGACCCAGTACCCGGGCGACCTTGTCGAAGGCCTCCCCCGCGGCGTCGTCGATGGTGCTGCCCAGCTCGACAACGTCGGACGCGATGTCGCGCACCAGCAGCAGATTGGTATGACCACCCGAAACCAGCAGTGCCACAGTGGGTTCCGGCAGTGGCCCGTGATCGAGAACGTCCGCACAGACGTGCGCGGCGAGATGATTGACGCCGTACAACGGCTTGTCGAGCGCCCAGGCGAGCGCCTTCGCCGAGGCGACGCCGACCATCAGAGCACCAGCGAGTCCCGGACCGGAGGTCACGGCGACGGCATCGATGTCCGCCAGCTCGTGCCCGGCCTCCCGGCACGCGCCCCGGATCGTCGGGACCAGCTCTTCCAGGTGGGCCCGGCTGGCGACCTCGGGCACGACGCCGCCGAAACGCGCGTGCTGCTCGACACTGCTCGCGACGACGTCACCGAGCAGCGTGTTGCCGCGCACGAACGCCACGCCGGTCTCGTCACACGAGCTCTCGACGCCGAGGACGAGTGGTTCAGTCATTCGAGATCACCTCGAGGTTCGCGCGCATGATGTGCGCATCGACGTTGTCCGGCCGGTAGTAGTTGCGGCGGGTCCGGATGTGCTCGAAACCTGCTCGTAGATAAAGGTTTCGGGCTGGCTCATTGTCCGCTCGCACCTCGAGGAGCAGCGCCTCAGCGCCGGACCCGCGGGCCTCGGCCGTCAGCCGCTCCAGCAGGCGGCGCCCCAGCCCATGACCCTGCCGGGCGGGGTCGACCGCGATCGTCATCACGTCGGCCGTCGCGCCGGCGCAGTCCACTCCCCCGTAGCCGACGATCCGGTCGCTGGCGGTCACCACCGTGTACCGGCGCCGAGGGCGGCCGGCCAGTTCGGACCACCACGACTGCGCCGACCACGCATCGTGGCCGAAGATCTGCTCGTCCATCGCACCGACCGCCGGCAGGTCGGGCCACTCCAGCTCGCGGAACTCGACCGTCGCCTCACGTCGGTCGGCGCTCATCGCGGCAGCACCGATTTCATTCCGGCCGACGGCTTGGCGTCCGGTTGACGCAGGTAGAGCGGCTGTGCGGCGAGCAGCTCGTGGCCGCGGGCGAGCCGGGCCACGACGTATGACGCGAGCGCCCCGGCCGGGACGTCGAGCGGTTCGAGAGCACCGGCGAAGCAGTCCGGGTAGAGCACCGGCCCGCGACCGGCCGCGGGCAGCGCCCGGATCTGGTCGGGCAGTTCGCCGGGGCGGGAGACCTGCGGATCACCCGAGATCCGTTGCGGCATACCGGCGGAGCAGCGGTAGCTGGCCCAGTAGACCTCCTTGCGACGTGCGTCGGTCGCCACCAGGAAGTCCTCCGGTGCTCCGCCGGAGCCGGCGACGGCGTGCGCGAGGGCATCGAGGCTGCACACTCCGTGCACCGGGATGCCGAGGGTCAGGCCGAGCGTCACCGCCGTGGCCAGACCGACCCGCAGGCCGGTGAACGGCCCCGGCCCGACACCGACGGCAACGTCGGTCAGCTCGCCCGGACGGTGGCCCGCCGACGCCACGACCGACGCAATCATCGGCGTCAGGGTCTCGGCGTGACGCCGCGCGTCGGCCAGTGACTCCTCGGCGACGACGCGCGCCCCGTCGTGGAGCGCAACGGTGACGGCCGAGGTGGCGGTATCGAGGGCGAGCAGCAGCACCGCACAAGGGTACGGCGCACCGTCAGGCGTCCTGCGAGAGCTCCCCGACGAGCGTCTCGAAACGGTCGCCGGTCGGCAGCAGGGTCGCTCGCCGGGCCTCGCCGGTGGCGTCCGGCTCCAGGACGATCTCCAGGTGCTCCGTGGCCAGCGCCTCAGCCATTCCGGCACCCCACTCGACGACCGTGACCGACACCGCGATGTCCGCATCCAGATCGAGGTCGTCGAGCTCGTCCGGGCCGCCGAGCCGGTAGGCGTCGACGTGCACGAGTGCCGGGCCGCCGACCAGCGACGGGTGGATCCGCGCGATCACGAAGGTCGGCGACGTGATGGGGCCGCGCACGCCGAGCCCCTCCGCGATGCCCTGCGTCAACGTCGTCTTGCCCGCGCCGAGACCGCCGGTGAGGACCACCACATCACCTGCCGCCAGCAGTGCGCCGAGTCGCGCACCCCAGACGTGTGTCTCGTCCGCACTGTCCAGCCGGGCTATCGCGGACGTCATGATGCGGCCGAATCCCCTTGCTGGTCAGCTCGTTTCGTTCGCCGATGACCACCAGTAACACCGCGCGTGGCACGGCCCAGGAACGCGAGCAGCTCCCGGGTGACCAGCGCCGGGTCCTCCAGCGGCAGCACGTGGCCGGCCCGCTTGACGACCACGAGTTCCGCACCCGGCAGCGCCTGCGCCAGCTCCTCGCCGTGACTGATCGGCGTGATGCGGTCACGGGTGCCGTGCAGGATGAGCACCTCGATCCCCGCGAACTTGGCCACGATCGCCCGCCGGTCGTGCTCCATCAGCGCCGGCAGGAACGCGCCGATCACGTGCAGCTTGGTCGCGAAGATCATCTCGGCGACCTCGCGGATCACCTCCCGCGGCACCGGTCCACCGAACGAATAGCGGTGCACCAGAGCCGACTCCACGTTGCGACCGAGCAGTCGTGCGTTGTTGACCAGCTCCGGACTCCGACCCGCCCGCGTCACGGCGGCCGGCCCGAGCCGGTGCACGACGGATCCCAGCTGCTTGCCGAGCCCGAAGTTGACCTCGCCCAGGCCACCGGCGCTGGTGCTGACCAGTGCGACACCGACGATGCGCTCGCGGAACAGCTGCGGGCGTTCCTCGGCGAGCGCCATGATCGCCATACCGCCCATCGAGTGCCCGACCAGCACGACGGGGCCTTTCGGCGTGGTCTGCTCGACGACGGCGGCGAGGTCCCGCCCCAGCTGGGCGATGGTGTATGACGCGTCGTCGCCCTCCCCGGAGCGCCCATGACCGCGCAGGTCGGGGACGACCACCCGATAGCCCGCCTCGTGGATCGCGGCGCGGTGCTGTGCCCAGAGCCTGCCGTTGTGGGCGTAGCCGTGCACCAGCACGACGGTGCTGGCGGCACCGTCGCACTCGTCGACCTCGACGTACAGCGGCACACCGTCATCGGCCACCACGACCGTGCCGTCCGCCACGACCTGCGGATCCTCGCCGCCCGCCTCCAGGGCTGCCGCCTCCGCACGGCGTGCTCGCAGCACGCGGTCGGTCGCGACGCCCGCTGCGGTGGCGGCACCGGCGGCGGCCAGTCCGATGCCGAGCCCGATCAGGCCACGTGACCTCATGCGTCGGGTTCGCCGAGGTAGATGCGGGGCAGGCGGGTGCTCATCCGCGTCACGATCTCATAGCTGATCGTGCCGGTGGCCTCCGCCCAGTCCTGTGCCGTCGGCTCGCCATGGGCGCCGGTGCCGAAGAGGACGACCTCGTCGCCGGCCTGCACCGGCAGGTCGCCGACGTCGACGACGAACTGGTCCATGCAGACCCGGCCGGCCACGGTGCAGCGTTGCCCGCCCACGAGGACGGGCCCCACCGAGGATGCGGCGCGCGGCACCCCGTCGGCGTACCCGCACGGCACGTCGATCAGTGTCGTCTCACGCGGAGTGACATAGGTGAGCCCGTAGCTGACGCCTTGCCCTTGCGGAACCCTTTTGATGACAGTGACGTTCGCGGACACGGTCATCGCCGGGATCAGATCGAAGCGCGACGGTCCACCGATGTCGGGGACCGGGGACAGCCCGTAGACCGCCAGCCCGGGACGAACCATGTCGAAGGCGGCCTGCGGGGTGGTCAGGGTCGCGGCCGAGTTGGACATGTGCCGCACCTCGAGCGCGAAGCCGGCCCGCTCGCAGTCGCGCACCGCATCGGCGAACCTGACCTGCTGCGCCTGGACCGTCGGGTGGTGCGGTGCGTCAGCAAACGCGAAGTGCGTGAAAACACCTGTGACACTGATGGTTCCGTCTGCCACGTGACGCGCGGCGGCGTCCACGAGCGCGGGCCAGTCGGGGCCGTAGGCCCCGTTCCGTGCAAGACCGGTGTCGACCTTCAGCTGGACGCGTGCGGTCTCACCGACCTCCCGCGCGGCCGCGGCGACGGCATCCAGCTCCCAGATCGCCGGCACCCCGACGTCGATGCGGTTCCGGATGGCGGCAGCGAAGTCGACCCCCGGCGCGTGCAGCCAGGTCAGCAGTGGGGCGGTCACGCCTGCCTCCCGGAGCGCGAGCGCCTCCTGCAGTTGCGCCACGCCGAGCCAGTGCGCACCACCACGCAGTGCGGCCCGGGCGCTGGGGACGAGTCCGTGTCCGTAGGCGTCGCCCTTGACGACCGCCATCACGGCAGCGTTGCCGGCGTGGCGCTGCAGCACTTCGACGTTGTGCACGATGGCGTCGAGGTCGACGGTCACCCGCGCGGTGGCGGCGGCGCCGGTCAGGAGATTCGCTTGCTCAGTCACGAGGCAAGTGTGGCACTTCCGGGGACCGGCGTTATGCGGGGAGGCGGAGCAGGTGTGCGACCGTCCGGCCGAGCTCGTGGGCGACGTCCAGGGCACGGACCGGACCACCCGGGTTGGCCCGGTCGGCGGCGACTCCGTGCACCAGGGCGCCGAGCGCTCCGGCCGTCGCCGGGTCCTGCCCGGCGGCCAGCAGCGCACCGCAGATGCCGCCCAGCACGTCGCCCGCGCCGGCCGTGGCCAACCACGACGGACCGTCGGCCTGCGTGAACGTCGGGACACCCGACCCGCTCGGTGACACGACCGCGGTGACAGCCCCCTTGACGAGCACGGTGCAGTGCAGCCGGTCGGCCACCTGCCGGGCGACGACCGTCGGCGCCTGCTGCACGGTTTCCTGCGACAGCTCGCCGCCGTCCGGACCGGGTATGCCGAGACGTGTTGCCAACCGCAGCAATTCACCGAGATGCGGCGTCAACAGGGTCGGCGCCGGTCGTGGCGCGTCCAGCAGGTCGAGCCCGCCGGCGTCGAGCAGCACCGGCAGCTCCGAGGCGAGCGCCTCCCGCGCGGCACGCAGCTGCTCCTCGGACGCAGCCTCGACGTCCAGTCCGGACCCGATCAGCCAGGCCTGCACGCGGCCGACCCCGAAGACGGTCTCGGGCACGGCCTGCCGCAGCAGGTCGGTCGGCGCTTCGGGCCCGACATACCGGACCATCCCGACGCCCGCGGTCATCGCCGCCGTGACCGACAGCACCGCGGCACCGGTGTAGTGCTCCCCTCCGGTGACGACCCCGAGCACACCACGGGAGTACTTGTCGTCGCCCGGCGCGGGCACCGGCCACAGCCCGGTGACGTCCGTGTGCGAGAACCGTTGTACCGCAGGCGTTTCCGGATCGGGGACACCGATGTCGACAACGGTCAGCAGTCCAACAGCCTCCTCGGTCGCCGGCATGAGGTGCACCGGTTTCGCCAGGCTGAAGGTGACGGTCTCGTCGGCGTAGATCGCGTCGCTGCGCACCTCGCCCGCCGGGTCACATCCGGACGGCAGGTCGACGGCGACCACCAGCGCGGCCTCGCTGATCAGGTCGGGCAGCCCGGCCAGATGCTCCGGCAGCCCGGGCCGCCCGCCGATGCCGAGGATCCCGTCGACGACCACGTCGGCCTCCGCCAGCGCCGCCACCACCCCGTCGGGTGCCGCGCCCGCGCGCCACTCCTCCACCGCCACCCCGGCCGACTCGGCCGCCGCCAGCGCCTCCTCGTGGGTCCGCGGACCCACCAGCACCGCGACGACCTCTGCCGCCTCGGACGCCAGTGCCGCCGCGGCGTAGAGCGCGTCGCCGCCGTTATCTCCCCCACCCGCGAGGACCACCACCTGATCGGTGCCCTCCTCGGAGAGCCGCGCTGCGACGACGGCCGCGAGCCCGTCCGCCGCCCGCTGCATCAGCTCACCGTCGGGCAGCTGTGCCCGGACGGCGTCCTCGGCCGCTCGGACAGCCGGCACGTCATACGCACGAATCACGCTGTGTCTCCTAGTTCTCGGCCACCACGATGGCCGATGCGATGCCGGCGTCGTGCGAGATCGATAGGTGCAACGAGCGGATGCCGAGCTCCTCCACCCTCGCCCGCACCGACCCCTGCAGTTCCCAGGACGGTTTACCCACCCCGTCCTTGACGACCACGGCGTCGCGCCAGTGCAGCCCGACCGGCGCACCCAGCGCCTTGGCGAGCGCCTCCTTCGCCGCGAACCGGCCGGCCAGCGAGTTGGGCGGCAACGACCGCTCGGCCTCGACGAACAGTCGCTCGGCCAGCCGCGGTGTCGCCTCCAGCTTGGCCGTGAAGCGTGCCACGTCGACCACGTCGATGCCGACCCCGACGATACTCACTGTTCCACTCCGGTCACGATGCAGTGCGAAGAGCGGGGTCCCCGCGAAGTATTCGGGGGAGCGAAGCGGAGGAGAAACTTCGTGGGGTGCTCATTCCACCGTCACCGACTTGGCCAGGTTGCGCGGCTGGTCGACGTCCAGACCCTTGGCGTTGGCCAGCTCCATCGCGAACACCTGCAACGGCACCGCCGTCACCAGCGGCTGCAGCATCGGCGAGGTGCGCGGCACCCGGATGACCTCGTCCGCGAACGGCTCGACCGCCGTGTCCCCGTCCTGCGCGAGGACGATCGTGCGCGCCCCGCGGGCGCGGATCTCCTGGATGTTGGAGACGACCTTGCCGTGCAGGCCGTGCGGGGTGTCCGGGCCGGGCACCACGATGAACACCGGCTGACCGGGCTCGATCAGGGCGATCGGGCCGTGCTTGAGCTCGCCGGCCGCGAAACCCTCGGCGTGGATGTAGGCGAGCTCCTTGAGTTTGAGCGCACCCTCCAGCGCGACGGGGAAGCCCACGTGCCGGCCGAGGAAGAGCACCGACCGGGTGTCGGCCATGAACCGCGCGATCTCCCGCACCCGTTCGAGGCGATCGAGCACCTCGGCGATGCGGTCGGGCGTCTCCTGCAACTCGGTGAGGACGACGCGGGTGTCGTCCGCATACGCCTCGCCACGCAGTTGGGCCAGGTAGAGGCCCAGCAGGTAGCACGCGGTGATCTGGGAGAGGAAGCCCTTGGTCGATGCGACGCCGATCTCCGGCCCGGCGTGCGTGTAGAGGACGCCGTCGGACTCCCGCGGGATCGTCGAGCCGTGGGTGTTGCAGATCGACAGGGTGAGCGCGCCGAGGTCGTGCGCGTGCTTGACCGCCATCAGCGTGTCCATGGTCTCGCCCGACTGGCTGATCGAGACGACCAGGGTGTGGTCGTTCGCGATGGGGTCGCAGTAGCGGAACTCGTGGGCGAGCGACACCTCCACCGGGATCCGGGTCCAGCGCTCGAGCGCGTATTTCGCGATCATCGCCGCGTATGCCGACGTGCCGCACGCGACGAACGTGATCCGGTCGACGCTGCGCAACTGCTCCTCGGAGATGCGCAACTCGTCCAGGACCAGCGCACCCGTCTCGTCCGTGCGCCCGAGCAGCGTGTCCGCGACGGCCTGCGGCTGCTCGTTGATCTCCTTCTCCATGAACCAGTCGAAGCCGCCCTTCTCGGCGGCCGCGGCGTCCCAGTCGACGTGGAAGGCCTTCCCCTGCGCGGGATCGCCGTCGAAACCGATGACGTCCACCCGGTCCGGCGTGATCGTCACGATCTGGTCCTGCTCCAGCTCCAGCGCCTCGCGGGTGTAGCCGATGAAGGCCGCCACGTCGGACCCGAGGAAGTTCTCACCGTCGCCGAGCCCGACGACGAGGGGGCTGTTGCGGCGCGCGCCGACGACGACACCGGGCTGGTCGGCGTGCACGGCGAGCAGGGTGAAGGCACCCTCCAACCGGGCCACGACGGTCCGCATGGCGGCGGTCAGGTCGCCGTCGTAGGCCCGCGCCAGCAGGTGCGCGACCACCTCGGTGTCCGTCTCGGAGGCGAAGGCGACACCGTCCGCCGACAGTTCGGTGCGCAGCGCGTGGAAGTTCTCGATGATGCCGTTGTGGATCAGCGCCAGCTTGCCGTCCGGGCCGCCCAGGTGCGGGTGCGCGTTGGTGTCGGTCGGCCCGCCGTGCGTGGCCCAGCGGGTGTGCCCGATCGCCGTGCGCGACGCCGGCAGCGGGTGCGCGTCGATGTCCGCCAGCAGGTTCGCCAGCTTGCCGGCGCGCTTGCGGATCGCGATCGCGTCGTCGGCGACGAGCGCGATGCCCGCGGAGTCGTACCCGCGGTATTCGAGCCTGGCGAGGCCCTCCATCACGACGCCCTGGGCCCGGGAGCTCACGGTGGGGCCGACATACCCGACGATTCCGCACATGCAGGCAATTCAACCCGATCGGCCCCCGCCGGGCCGGACCCGACCCGCCGAACCGGCACCCGGAGCACGTCGCGGCGCGGGTCGTGGACAATGGCCCGGTGACTCGCAGCCGCACGTCCGTCCTCTCGCCCTACCTCGAGTTCGACCGCACGGCATGGTCGGGCCTGCGGGACTCGCACCCGATGAGCCTCACGGCCGACGACATCCGGCGACTGCGCAGCACCGGCGACCGGCTCGACATACCGGAGGTCGAGGAGATCTATCTGCCGCTGTCCCGGCTGCTCAACATCTACGTCGGGGCCACCGGCCGGCTGCACCGCGTCACCACCGACTTCCTCGGCGAGCGGCCGGCACGGACCCCGTTCGTGATCGGTATCGCCGGCTCGGTCGCGGTCGGCAAGTCGACGACCGCCCGCATCCTGCGGGAGTTGCTCGGGCGCTGGCCGGGGACGCCGCGTGTCGAACTGGTCACCACCGACGGGTTCCTCTTCCCCAACGCGGAGCTGGAGCGCCGCGACCTGCTGGAGCGCAAGGGGTTCCCGGAGTCGTACGACCGCCGCAAGCTGCTGCGCTTCCTCACCGAGGTGAAGTCGGGGTCGGAGGTCGTCAGCGCGCCGGTCTACTCGCACCTCACCTACGACATCGTGCCGGGTGGGCGGATCGAGCTGCACCAGCCGGACGTGCTGATCGTCGAGGGCCTGAACGTGCTGCAACCGTCGGCGCACACCGCTGACCAGCGCGGCACCCTGGCGGTGTCGGACTTCTTCGACTTCTCGGTCTACGTGGACGCCCGCGAGGACCACATCAAGCAGTGGTATGTCGAACGCTTCCTGCGCTGGCGGGAGACGGCGTTCGCCGACCCGGACGCCTACTTCCACCGCTACGCGGAGCTCACCGACGAGCAGGCCGTCGCCCGGGCCGGGCAGATCTGGGACACGATCAACGGCCCGAACCTGGAGCAGAACGTCGCACCGACCCGTAGCCGGGCGACGCTGGTGCTGCGCAAGGATTCCAGCCACCACGTGACGCGGGTGCGGCTACGGAAGGTATGACGCGGGCTCAGCGCCGGTGTTTCGGCGGACCCGCGTCCTCGACCTCGTCCGGGTCCTCGTCGTCCTCGTCGAACATGTGCTCCACGTCGTCGACCGACATGGTGTCCTCGTCGTCGACGTCGGGGTCGTCGTACTCGGCCTCGGTGCGGCGAGCGCGCGCCCACAGCAGCAGCCAGAGGCCGGCGAAGACGGCGGCGACGACCAGTGCCAGCAGGATGCCGCCGAACACCTGGTAGAGCAGGTGCGAGACACCGTTGGCCGGGACCGAACCCTTGTCCTCGTTGTTGAAGGTCGGCGCCTGGGAGTCTCCCCAGGCGGCGCCGAGTGCCCCACCGACACCGATGAGCACCACCGCGACGACCCAGTAGGCCGCCACGAACCAGCGCTTGTGCAGGAGCATGGTGCCCAAAATAGCCCGTCGGTCGGCCGGGGACCGTGCAGCCCCGGCGTCGGCGATTCGATCCGTCTAGTACCAGCCGGTGGCCTGGGAGTGGCCCCACGCACCGCACGGCGACCCGTAGGTCGACCGGATGTAGCCCAGACCCCAGCGGATCTGCGTCGCCGGGTTGGTGCGCCAGTCGGCGCCGGCGCTGGCCATCTTGTAACCGGGCAGCGACTGCGGGATGCCGTAGGCGCCGGAGGACGGGTTGGCGGCGTAGACGTTCCAGCCGGACTCGCGATTCCAGAGGCTGATCAGGCAGCCCATCTGGTCCTGGCCCCAGCCGTAGGAGCCGAGCATCGCCGAGGCGATCGTCTGCGGGCTGCCGCCGTAGCTCGGGGCGCTGCTGCGTGACGTGGCCGGCGGGGTCGCGCGCTTGGCAGCGGCCGCCTTGGCCGCAGCGGCCTTCGCGGCTGCCTTCTTCGCGGCGGCCTTCTTGGCCGCGTCGGCCTTGACCGCCGCCTTGGCGCTGGCCGCCGCCTTCGAACGCAACTTCGCGGCCGAGGTCGCACGGGCCGCGACGGCCGACTTCGTCCTGGCGTCGGCGGCCGCTCGCGCGTTGACCGCTCGGTTGGCGGCGGCGACCTGTGCCTGCGAGTTGGTGGCGACGGCCGCGTTCGCGGCCTGCAACGCGGTCGAGGTCTGAGCGGGCGCGCCGAGCGCGATGTTGGCCCGGGCGGTGCCGGCGACGCTGGCACTCGCGCTGGCCGCGGTCGAGTATGCCGCCGCAGCGACCGAGACCGAGGAGATCGCGGCTGTTGCTGCTACCGCTGGCCGACGAAGTGCGTGGATACCGGTGTCGCGACGGGCGCGGTGACGTCCCATGGGACGAGACATGGAGCAGCAGCCTTTCGGGGGAAGACATGGCTGACGCGCCCAAGTGGGCCCCGGCAGACTGATGCGACAGGATTTCGGGGTCCTGTCGCATGCACCGCCGCGCTCACGCGGCTCCTGCGAGCCACCTTCGTCGAGCGCGTCGGCACGTACGTTACCCGAAGTTCGGACCCCAGCGTTACCGAACCGAGATATTCGTATGGGAAATTTTGCGGTGCGAGACGACTCCTGGCGGAATGTTGCGCCCCGATCGGCGGAATCAGGCGTCGGTTCCTTCCAGCAGGTCCGTGACCAGAGCGGCGATCGGGCTGCGCTCGCTGCGGTGCAGGGTGACGTGCCCGAACAGCGGGTGTCCCTTGAGCTTCTCGATCACGGCGGCGACGCCGTCGTGCCGGCCGACCCGCAGGTTGTCGCGCTGGGCGACGTCGTGGGTGAGGACGATGCGGGAGTTCTGGCCGATCCGCGACAGCACGGTGAGCAGCACCCCGCGTTCGAGTGACTGCGCCTCGTCGACGATCACGAACGCGTCGTGCAGCGACCGGCCCCGGATGTGCGTCAGCGGCAGCACCTCGAGCAGGCCGCGGTCGATGACCTCCTCGGTCACCTCACGGGAGACGACCGCGCCCAGGGTGTCGAAGACCGCCTGTGCCCAGGGGCCCATCTTCTCGTTCTCGGTGCCGGGCAGGTAGCCCAGTTCCTGACCGCCGACGGCGTAGAGCGGCCGGAAGACGATGACCTTGCTGTGCTGGCGCCGCTCCATCACGGCCTCCAGCCCCGCGCACATCGCGAGCGCCGACTTGCCGGTGCCGGCCCGCCCGCCGAGGCTGACGATGCCGACGTCGGGGTCGAGCAGCAGGTCCAGGGCGATGCGTTGCTCCGCGGAGCGGCCGTGCAGGCCGAAGGCGTCGCGGTCGCCACGGACGAGCCGCACCGACTTGTCGGCCATGACCCGGCCGAGGGCGCTGCTGCTCCCGGCACCGATCAGCACGACCCCGGTGTTGCACGGCAGGTCGGCCGCCTCCGGCAGCTCGACGCGGCCCTCGTCGTACAACGTGTCGAGCTGCTGCTGGGAGACGTCCAACTCGGTGGTGCCGGTCCAGCCGGACTCGACCGCCAGCTCGGCGCGGTACTCCTCGGCCCGCAACCCGACCGCGGACGCCTTGACCCGCATCGGCAGGTCCTTGCTGACGATGGTGACGTCGTGGCCCTCGTCGGCCAGGTTGCGCGCGACGGCCAGGATCCGGGAGTCGTTGTCGCCGAGCCGGAACCCGCTGGGCAACGACTGCGGGTCGGTGTGGTTGAGCTCGACCCGCAGGGTGCCGCCGTCCCCGATCGGCACTGGCGCGTCGAGCCGCCCGTGCTCCACCCGCAGATCGTCCAGCGCGCGCAGCGCGGTGCGGGCGAAGTAGCCCAGCTCCGGGTGGTGCCGTTTGGCCTCCAACTCGGTCACGACCACGACCGGCAGGACGACTTCGTGCTCGGCGAAGCGACGTATGGCGCGCGGGTCCGACAGCAGCACCGACGTGTCGAGCACGTAGGTGCGGATGCCGCGCGGCGTGGCCGTGGTGGACGAAGGGGATGGCTTGGAGCTGGTGGCCATGACGATCTCCTCCGGTCACGCGGCATGTCGCGCCGTGTGACCTACTCTCGGACCAGGTGCCGGGACCGAGCCCTGAAGGACCGGTGCCGGCCCTCCGTCCGGAGCAAAGATCGCTCCATCGTGGGCCTCCCGAACGCATCGCGGGGATCGCGCTGCGTCAGGTCCGACACTACGGATGACGCGGTGGATTCCGGTGCGACACACCGAACGGTGGCGCGGAATTCGCTTGCCGGACGCTCGGGACGCACCGTTGGATGGTCGTATGCCGACACCCGTCCTGCCGCCGCCTCTGCACCCGGGGGATCGCGTCGCCGTGGTCTCTCCGAGCTGGGCGGCTCCGGCGCACTTCCCCACCGTCCACGAGCAGGCGCTGCGCCGGTTGCGCGACGTGATCGGGGTGGAGCCGGTCGAATTCCCCACGACGCGCCGCGACGCGACGCCGGCGGAGCGAGCGGCGGACCTGAACGCGGCGTTCGCCGACCCCGGCATCCGGGCGGTCCTGTCGACCATCGGCGGGGACGACCAGATCACCGTGCTCAAGCACCTCGACGCGGAGGTCATCCGCGCCCACCCGAAGCGTTTCCTCGGCTACAGCGACAACACCAATCTGCTCAACTACCTGTGGTTCCACGGGATCGCGGCCGTCCACGGCGGTTCCACCCAGGTGCACCTCGGCCCGGTGCCGGACGACGCGCACCTGGAGTCGTTGCGTGCCGCCCTCTTCGGTGGTGCGGTCGAACTCGCCCCGCAGCAGCGCACCCGCGACGTCGGCCTGCGCTGGGACGACCCGCGCGCGCTGACCGACGCGGCGCCGGACCTGCCCGCCGAGCCGTGGACCTGGAGCGGGCCGGCACGACGCGTCACCGGACCGACCTGGGGCGGCTGCCTGGAGATCGTCGAGTGGACCCTCGCGGCCGATCGGTGGATGCGGCCCGTGTCGTCGTACGAGGGAATGGTGCTGCTCCTCGAGGCGCACGAGGAGCCGAAGACGCCGACCGAGAACTACCGGATGCTGCGCAATCTGGGCGAGCGTGGGTTGCTCGGCGCCGCGTCGGCGCTGCTCTGGGGCCGGCCACCGGTCGGTGACCACGAGCACCAGGTGTCGGTGGACGACGCGTCAGCGATCCGGGCGGAGCAGCGCGACGCCGTGCTGCGCGCGGTCGACGAGTACGCCCCGGACCTCGTCGTCGCGCTCGACGTCGACTACGGCCACACCTGCCCGCAGCTGCTCCTGCCGTACGGCGGCAAGGTCACCGTCGACGGCGAATCCCGAACGATCACAGCGCACTTCGGCTGACGTTCGCGAGTGATCGGCGGTCCTACTTGCCGAGGCGGCGGTCCCGCTCGGCGTACGCGCGCAGTGCCCGCAGGAAGTCGACGCGGCGGAAGTCGGGCCAGTAGGCCTCGCAGAAGTAGAACTCCGAGTGCGCGCTCTGCCACAGCAGGAAACCGCCGAGGCGCTGCTCGCCGGAGGTGCGTATGACGAGGTCGGGATCCGGCTGCCCCTTGGTGTAGAGGTGCTGCGCGATGTGCTCCACGTCGAGGGTCTCGGCGAGTTCCTCGATGGACGTGCCGCGTGCCGCGTGCTCCTGCAGCATCGCCCGCACGGCGTCCGCGATCTCGCGGCGGCCGCCATACCCGACGGCCACGTTGACGATCATCCCGTCGACGCCGGCCGTGTCGTCGGCGGCCTGCTTCAGCACCTGCGAGGTGGAGTCGGGCAGCAGGTCGAGCGCGCCGACCGGGTGCAGCCGCCAGCGCTGCTCGGCGGCGAGGCTCTCCACGGCCCCCTCGATGATGCCCAGCAGCGGCGTCAGCTCCACCGGCGAGCGCGACAGGTTGTCGGTGGACAGCAGCCAGAGGGTGACGACCTCGACACCGGCCTCCTCGCACCAGCCGAGCAACGGCTTGATGTTGTCGGCACCCGCCTGGTGGCCGTCGGCCGTCTGCGCCCCGCGGGCCTTCGCCCAGCGCCGGTTGCCGTCGAGCATGACGCCGACGTGACGCGGCAGGTTCTGTTCCGGGAGTGACTTGCGTACGTGTCGCTCGTACGCGGCATACAGCAGATCAGTCACCCGCATCAGCCGGCCCCGCTTTCCTTGTCACTCGACGACCCGCGCTCCAGACTATGCCGAGAGATGAGTCACAGCGTCGAAGGACCACGGTTGGCTCACAACTCCCCCACTTATCCTGGCTGCATGACCGAGCCGACCCGCCCGTCCGCGCGTTCGCTGCAGCAGGACGCCACGGACCTGATGAGAGCAGTCAAACCCAAGCTGCGCGGCTGGTTGCACGCCGGGATGACCCCGGCCGCGGTTGCCGCCGGGGTGGTGCTGGTCTGCCTGGCGCCGACCGCGCGCAGCCGGATCGGCGCAGCGGTGTTCGCGCTGACGGCGGCGGTGCTGTTCGGCACCTCGGCGGTCTACCACCGGGGCACCTGGAGTCCGCGGGTCGAGCGTGCGCTCAAGCGGATGGACCACTCGAACATCTTCCTGATCATCGCCGGCACCTACACGCCGTTCGCGCTGACGCTGCTGCACGGCCGCGCCGCGATCAGCCTGCTGGTCCTGGTCTGGAGCGGTGCGGGGCTCGGGGTGATCTTCCGGATCTTCTGGGTGACCGCACCGCGGTGGCTCTACACGCCGATCTACGTCGCCCTGGGCTGGGTGGCGATCTTCTACTTCGGGCCGCTGATGCGTTCCGGCGGGCCGGCGATCATCACCCTCATCGCGGTCGGTGGTGGGCTCTACACCCTCGGCGCCATCGTCTACGGCACCAAACGCCCCGACCCGTCACCGCGCTGGTTCGGTTTCCACGAGATCTTCCACTCGTTCACCGTGGTGGCGTTCATCACGCACTACGTCGCGGCGTCACTGGCGATCTACGGGCACGCGACCGCCTGACCCGCGCCCGCTCAGGAGCCCGTGCCGCTCTTGCCGTCGGCGCTGTCGGCGGTCACGTCGGGCGCGGCCGCCTCATCCTCGGCCGGCGGCGTCGGACGCGGACGGTTGGGGATGCGCTGCCGGACCGGGTGGTCCTGCTCGTCCTGCCACTTCGCCTTGCGCAGGTGGTTGTTCATGCTGCGGAAGAGCAGCCAGCAGGCGATCGCCAGACCGAACAGCACCAGGAATCCCCAGATCCCCGCGGTGACGGCGACGCTCTCGTTGCCGCCGTCGTTCAAGGCATCAGTCAACATCGGCGGTCTCCTTTGTCACTCGCTGCTTCACATCGTCGACGACCGGTTCGCCGAGCGGGCCCGTCGCCAGCGCATCGGCCGCCGCCACATCCTGCGGCAGACCGGCGAAGAGGTCGTCCTCGCCTTCGGCGACCGGGACGTAGGACCGTGCGATGTCGAACTCCTCGGTCGGCCAGACCCGCGCCTGCCCGGCGGGCGACAGCGCGAAGAAGGTGCCGTCGGGGTCGATCTGCGTCGCGTGCGCGAGCAGCGCCTGCTCCCGCACCGGGAAGTACTTGGAGCACTCGACCCGCGTCGTCACGCGACCCTCGGGGCGATCCCGGCGGTGCTCCAGCCACTCCGCGTACGGCGACTCCAGACCCTCCTCCTGCAGCGCCTCGTGGAAGGCCATCATCTTGGCCCGGGAGAACCCGCGGTCGTAGTAGAGCTTCAACGCCTGCCAGGGCGCGCCGGCGTGCGGGAACGCCGCCGGGTCCGCGGCCGCCTCGAACGCGGCGACGGTCACGTCGTGGGTCATGATGTGGTCCGGGTGCGGGTAGCCACCGTTCTCGTCATACGTCGTGACGACGTGCGGCCGGAAGGCACGGATCGCCCGGACCAGCGCCTCGGTGGTGATGTCGAGCGGCTCCAACGCGAAGCAGCCCTCGGGCAGCGGAGGCAACGGATCGCCTTCGGGCAGACCGGAGTCCACGAACCCGAGCCAGAGTTGGTCGACCCCCAGGATCTCGCGGGCCTTGGCCATCTCGGCGCGACGCACCTGCGGCAGATCACGCTGGATGTCGGCGTTGCCCTTCAGCCGCGGGTTGAGTATGTCGCCCCGCTCCCCGCCGGTGCACGTCACGACCAGCACCGGGTGTCCCTCGTCGACGTAGCGGGCCATGGTGGCCGACCCCTTGCTGGACTCGTCGTCGGGGTGGGCGTGGACCGCCATCAGGCGCAGGCCGTCAGTCGGTGACTCTGTCACGTGCTGCAACTCCTCGTCGGTGGAACTCGGATCATGGTCCCGTCGTGGTCTGCGCGTGGGGCGACCGGGGACCGCATCAAGGTCGACATCTATCCTCTCACTTCATGGCGATCCCCCGACCCGCACCCGAACAGCGCAAGTGGTGGGTCATCGGCATCGTCGGGGTGCTCATCGGGATCGGCCTCGCGACCTGGTGGGGCATTTCGGCCACCCGCGGTGTCAGTTGGGACAACGGACCGTTCACGGTCAACGATTCCCGCAGCGTCAAGGTCACCTTCTACGTGACCAACCAGGACGGCAAGCCGGTCCGCTGCACGCTGGAGGCGCAGGACATCACCCACAACCGGGTCGGCGTACTCACCGTCGACCTGCCGGCGAGCCACTACACCACCACCGAGTACACCCGCACCATCCCCACGGTCGCCAAGGCTGTGACCGGCATCGTCGACCACTGCGCATACCGCTGACCCCCGGCGCGGCGCGCGCCCGGCCGCGGCGATTCGGGACACCCGCTTTCCGATGCTATGGTTGTTCGCTATACCCAAGGTCTGGGACCAGCCTCCGAGCCACGAGCCGGAGCGGCCCCGGACCTAATTGTTTGACCAAGGTCCCGACGACCTAAGGAGACATCGTCATGAGCACCGCTGATGCATCGGCCAGCTTCCTGACCCAGGAGGCCTACGACCGCCTGAAGGCCGAGCTGGACCATCTCTCCGGCGAGGGCCGCAGCGACATCGCGGCCAAGATCGAGGAAGCCCGGGAGGAGGGCGACCTGAAGGAGAACGGCGGCTACCACGCGGCCAAGGAGGAGCAGGGCAAGATGGAGGCCCGCATCCGCCAGCTGGAGGAGCTGCTGCGCAATGCGGTCGTCGGCCAGTCCAGCGCCACCGAGGGCACGGTGAGCCCCGGCATGGTGGTGACGGTCGAGATGTTCGGCGAGCAGGAGAAGTTCCTGCTCGGCAGCCGGGAGATCGCCGGCGACTCCGACCTCGACGTCTACAGCGAGAAGTCCCCGCTCGGCGGTGCCATCAACGGTGCGAAGGTCGGCGACCAGGTCTCCTACCAGGCGCCGAACGGCAAGACGATCGACGTGTTGGTGCTGGACGCCACGGCATACACCGGCTGACGTTCCCCGTCATACCGGGAAAGGGCGCCCTGCGGCAGTTGCCGCAGGGCGCCCTTCCGCTCCCCCGAGCTATTTCGCGACGGCCTTCTTGTAGGCCGCCGTGGCGAACGGCAGGAAGATCGCGAGCAGCACCACGGTCCAGATGAGCGTGTAGAGGTCCGGGTGCTGCAACGCCCAGGTGTATGCCGTCTGCTTGTCGACGTCGGCGTGCGTCTGGCCCGGAGCTCGCAGCGCGTAGAGGTTGCCGAAGTTCTCCCGCGCCGACTGGGTGATGGTCGACACGGGGTTCCAGCCGGCGATCTGCTTCAGCACGGTCGGCATGTTCTGGGACGGGACGAACGTGTTGGCGATGAACGTCACCGGGAAGATGATCATGAACGACGCGTTGTTGACCACTTCGGGCGAACGCACCCGCAGGCCGACGTAGGCGAACACCCAGGACAGCGCGTAGGCGAACAGCAGCATCAGCAGATACGCCCACAGGGCGTGCAGCGCGCCGTTGTGCAGGCGCCAACCGATGACCAGCCCGGTCACCGACATGACCACGAGCACGACGACGTTGTTGATCACGTCGGTGAGCGTGCGGCCGAGCAGCACCGCACTGGGGTGCATCGGCAACGTGCGGAACCGGTCGATCACGCCCTTCTGCATGTCCTCGGCCATCATGTAGCCGGTGATGGTGGCGCCGAAGATGATGGTCTGGGTGAAGATGCCGGCCATCATGAACTCGCGGTAGCCCGCCTGTGCCGACCCGCTCGCACCGGCCAGCGCTCCGAAGACGTAGCCGAAGAGCAGCACGAACATGATCGGCTGCAGGGTCGTGAAGATCAGCAGGTCCGGCACCCGCCGGATCTTGATCAGGTTGCGTTTGGCGATCGTCAGACCGTCGCCGATCAGGCTGCCGTCCCGGACCTCGTCGCGCTGCGCGTCGGCCTCCGTCGTCGCCGTCCCCACGGCGGTCATGCCGTCAGCTCCTCGAGCTCGTCGGCCTCGGCCTTGTGGCCGGTGAGGCTCAGGAACGCGTCATCGAGCGTCGGACGACGAATCCCGATGTCCTGGACCGTGATCGACTGCTCGTCGAAGGACCGGACGGCCTGCAGCAAGGACTGCGTGCCGCCGGTGACGGGCACGATGAGGCGGCGGGCGTGCTCGTCGCGCTCGACCGGCCCGGAGCCGACGATCGCCATCACGTCGGCCGCCTCGACGATGCGTTGGGCGTCGGCGACGGTGACCTCCAGCCGCTCCCCACCGACCTGCGCCTTCAGCTCGTCGGCGGTCCCTTCGGCGATGATCCGCCCGTGGTCGATGACCACGATGTTGTCGGCGAGCCGGTCCGCCTCCTCGAGGTATTGCGTGGTGAGCAGGACCGAGGTGCCCTGACCGACCAGGTCGGTGATGACGTCCCACATGTCGCCGCGACCGCGCGGGTCGAGCCCGGTCGTCGGCTCGTCCAGGAAGATCACCGGCGGCCGAGCCACCAGCGCACCGGCCAGGTCGAGCCGGCGGCGCATCCCGCCGGAGTAGGTCTTGGCCGGCCGGCCGGCTGCGTCGCCGAGCCGGAACTGCTGCAGCAACTCGTCCGCGCGGGCCTTGGCCTCCTTGACCGGCAGGTGGTAGAGCCGGCCCACCATCTCGAGGTTCTCCCGGCCGGTGAGGTATTCGTCGACCGCGGCGTACTGTCCCGACACCCCGATGCGCCGCCGCACCGACTGCGGATCGCGCAGCACGTCGGCTCCCGCCACCGTGGCGGCCCCCGCGTCGGGGCGGATCAGGGTGGTCAGCATGCGCACGGTCGTGGTCTTGCCGGCGCCGTTCGGCCCCAGCACACCCAGCACGCTGCCCTCCGGCACCCGCAGGCTCACGCCGTCGACCGCCTTCACGTCCTTGTAATGCTTGACCAGCCCGTCGGCTGTGACCGCGTCGGTCATCTCGTCTCCCTTGTCCCAGCTGCCCAGTTCAAAGGTCTCACGGACCACCGACAGTCAGCCTCTGGTTTTTCACGACATATCGCGAGTTCGAGAATGACGATATATCGCGTTTCGGGTCGGAGTCAACGGGTGTGCACAGGTCACCCCAGTGGGGACTCCGGTACGCCGCACGGCGGCACAACCGTGCACAGGTCACCCCAGTGGGGACTCCGGTACGCCGCAGGCCGGTTTACCGGTCATACGTCGACACTGGGGCGACCCCGGTACGCCGTGTCAGCCGTCGAGGGCCTGTGCCAGGTCGGCGATCAGGTCGTCCGGGTCCTCCAGGCCGACCGAGAGCCGGATCAGGTCGGCCGGGACCTCCAGCTCGGTGCCGGCGACGCTGGCGTGCGTCATCCGGCCCGGGTGTTCGATCAGCGACTCGACGCCGCCGAGCGACTCCCCGAGGGTCCAGATCGTGGTGCGGCCGATGACGTCGACCGCGTGCTGCTCGCCGCCGGCCAATTGGAAGCTGGCCATGCCGCCGAAGCGCCGCATCTGCCTGGCCGCGACGTCGTGACCCGGGTGGCTGTCCAGACCCGGGTAGTAGATGTGCGTGACATCCTGGCGTCCGCGCAGGAACTCCACGACCTTCTCGGCGTTGTCGCTGTGCCGCTCCATGCGGACCGCGAGCGTCTTGAGACCGCGCAGCACCAGCCAGGAGTCGAACGGTCCGGCGATGGCGCCCATGGAGTTCTGATGGAAGCCGATGCGTTCGGCCGCGTCCGCGAACTCCGGGACGCCGACGTTCTCCGCGACAACGACGGCACCACCGACGACGTCGCTGTGGCCGCCGGAGTACTTCGTCGTCGAGTGGACCACGATGTCGGCGCCGAGACTGATCGGCTGCTGCAGGTATGCCGACGCGAACGTGTTGTCCACGACCAGCAGCGCACCCGCCTCGTGCGCGATGGACGCGATCGCCGCGATGTCCGCGATGCCGAGCAGCGGATTGGTCGGCGTCTCCAGCCAGACCAGCTTGGTCACGCCGGGCCGGATCTCACCTCGTATGGCGTCGGCCTGCGACACCTTGGCGAGGCTGTAGTCGACACCCCAGACCTTCTGCACCTTGTCGACCAGGCGGAACGTGCCGCCGTACGCGTCGGTCGGGATGATCATGTGTTGACCCGGCCGCAGCACCGCACGCATGATGCAGTCCTCGGCCGCAAGGCCCGACGAGAACGCGAATCCCTTTGCGCCGCCTTCCAATGCGGCGATGCACTCCTCGAGCGCCGCGCGGGTGGGGTTGCCGGAGCGCGAGTATTCGTACCCCTCGCGCAGGCCGCCGACCCCGTCCTGTTTGTAGGTGGAGGTTTGGTAGATCGCGGGCACGACCGCACCGGTGCGCGGGTCGGGCTCCTGACCCGCATGGATGGCGCGAGTGGAGAAACCTGTCATGCCAGGGAGTCTACGGCCCGTCACAGCGCCGAGTTGAGCGCCCGCCAGTCGATACCGCGCGGCGCACGCGCCACGACCGTCTGCACCAGGCCGAGCCGGGACGCGCGCAGCTGCTCGTCGTCGGCCATCAGCATGACGTCGTCGAAGAAGGTGGTCAGCGGCGCGACGAGCGGCAGCGCGTCCGGGATCCATTGCGGCAGAGCGTCATCCGCGTGATCAGGGAGCTCTTCGACATACGTGACGAGCGCCCGCTCGGCGTCACCCGCCAGCAGCGCCCGATCGTATGACGCGGGCGTTCCCTCCGGGACGATCCGGGTGATCCGCTGCACCGCCTCGACGAGTCCGGCGAACCGATCGTCCTCGCGGGCCTCATCGATGTCCGCGAGTGCACGCGTCGCGATGCCGGGTGCATCCGCCAGCGGCGTGACTGCGGCGACCAGACCGACCGGCACTCCCTCGTCGCGCAGTTGCTGCGCGAATCGTCCGATGACGAAATCCTTTGCGGATGCGATCGATTCGTCCGACACCTCGATCCCCTGCTCGCGCAGTCGAGCACCCGCCGCGGCGAGCCCGGCATCGACGGTGATCGCGCCCAACTCCTGGTGCTCACGCAGGATCGACAGCAGGCCGAGCGCCGCACGACGCAGCGCGAAGGGGTCCGACGAACCCGACGGCTTGGCGCCGATGGCGAACATCGCGGCCAGCAGGTCGAACCGGTCGGCGAGCGCGAGGAGCGCACCCGGGTTCGACTCGGGCAGCGCGTCACCGGTGGTGCGCGGCAGCTCCATCTCCCACAACGCCTGCGCGACCTGCGGGCTCTCCCCGGCCCTGGTCGCGTATTCGCGGGCCATGAAGCCGGCGAGGGACGACAGCTCGATGACCATCTGCGACGAGAGGTCGAACTTCGCCAGCTGACCGGCGCGCGCGAGGGTCTGCTGCTCGTCGGCGGAAAGCTCGACGGCAGAGGCGATCGCGCCTGCGACATCGTTGATCCGGTCGGCGCGCTGGGCGACCGAGCCGAGCCGGTTCTCGAAGGTCAGCTTGTCGATGCCCCGCCGCAGGTCGTCGACCGACAGCTTCAGGTCGGCGTCGTAGAAGAACGCGGCGTCCTCGTAGCGGGCACGCAGCACGGTCTCGTTGCCGATGCGGACCAACTCGTCGTCGCACTCGCCGTTGGCGACCGTCACGAAGTAGGGCAGCAGTGCGCCGTCGGCGCCACGGACCGGCAGGTACCGCTGGTGCTTGCGCATCACCGTGGTCAGGATCTGCTCGGGCACTTTGAGGTACTTCTCGCCGTAGCCGCCGAGGATCGCGTGCGGCTGCTCGACCAGGTTGGTGATCTCGTCGACAAGGGCCGACTCACCCTCGAAATCGATTGTCCCACCGATGGATTCGGCGAGTGCGCGCGATTGCTCGATGACCTGCGTCCGACGCGTTGCCGTGTCGATGACCAGGCCGTGCGTCTCGAGCACCGTGCGCAGCTGGTCCGCGGAGCCGACCCGCACCAGCGGTGTCGGATCGGTGCGGTGCACGTAGGTCGTGCGGCCCGAGGTGAGCTCGGAGGCGTGCACCGGGACCACGGTGTCGCCCCAGAGCGCGACGATCCAGCGCACGGGCCGGCTGTAGGACAGCTGGGGGTCGCACCAGCGCATGTTCTTGTCGGCGCGCAAGGCCTCGACGATGTCGCCGATGATCTCGCCGGCGACGGTCAGGACGTCCCGGCCGGTCTCGGTGATCTTGACGGCGACGTGCTCGGCGCCGTCGAAATCGGCCCGGATGAGCTCGGACACGTCGACCTGCTGCCCGCGGGCGAAACCCTGCGCAGCCTTCGTCGGCTCCCCCGAATCGTCATACGCCGCAGCGACCTTCGGCCCCTTGCGCAGACTTTCGGCGTCGGGCTCGTGGGCCGACACCGACGCCACCGTGGCGACGATGCGGCGCGGTGTGCCGACGACGTCGACGGCTCCGTGCGTGAGCCGGCTGGCGTCCAGTCGCTCGGTCAGGGAGGTGCGCACGAAGTCGATCGCCTGCTCCACGACGTGCGGCGGCAGCTCTTCGACGCCGATCTCGACCGCAAGCGTCTGGTCGTCCGTCGGCAGCGCCGCGAGGTCGACGTCCTCGGGGTCGTCGGCCGGGTGCTGCACCGCCGTGCCGGCGAGCACCTTGGGTGCCTCGGTCTTCAGCAGCGGGAAGTCCAGCTCGCTGCGTCGTTCGATCCACAGCTGGGACACCTCCCGGGCGAGCCCGCGCATCGTGGAGAACGCCTTGGCCCGCTCGGTCGTGGAGATCGCGCCACGCGCGTCCAGCACGTTGAACGCGTGCGAGGACTTCAGCACGTAGTTGTATGCCGGCACCGGCAACCGCTGCTCGATCATCCGCTTCGCCTCGGCCACGTAGTGGTCGAAGAACTCCTGGTTGGCGGCGACGTCGGCGTCGTCCAGGTAGTAGCGGGACATCTCGTACTCCTGCTGGCCGAAGGCCTCGCCGTACGTGATGCCGGGTGCGTACTGCATGTCCTTGAAGTGCGAGACGCCCTGCTGCGCCATCATGATCCGCTCGATGCCGTAGGTCAGCTCGACGGGGATCGGGTCGAGGTTCTGCCCGCCCACCTGTTGGAAGTAGGTGAACTGGGTGATCTCCATGCCGTCCAGCCACACCTCCCAGCCCAGGCCCCACGCGCCGATCGCCGGCTGCTGCCAGTTGTCCTCGACGAAGCGGATGTCATGGGCGTGTATGTCGATGTCCAGCGCCTCGAGCGACTCCAGGTAGAGCTCCTGCGGGTTGCCCGGCTCGGGCTTGAGGATGACCTGGAACTGCGTGTGCGTCTGCAGCCGGTTGGGGTTCTCGCCGTACCGGCTGTCGTCCGGGCGCACCGACGGCTCGACGTACGCAACCCGCCACGGCTCCGGCCCCAGCACCCGCATCAGGGTCGCCGGGTTCATGGTCCCCGCCCCGACCTCGGTGTTGTAGGGCTGCACGATCATGCAGCCGCGGTCGGTCCAGAACTTCTGGAGGCGGATGAGGGCGTCTTGCACTGTCAGCACCGGGACAGGTTATCCAGCGCCGGGCCTCCCGCTCACCTTGCATCCGAGCGGGTCACTGCGTCAGTGTCATGAAGACACTGTTCGGGTCCTCCTCGTAGGCCCCGAACGGCGGGCACTCCACGAAGCCGGCCTTGCGGTAGAACGCACGCGCGGCGGCGAAGAACTCCATGCTGCCGGTCTCCAGGGAGACCCTGGTGATCCCGCGCCGGCGGGCGTCGGCCAGCGCATGGTCCAGCAGTTGGCGCGCAACGCCGCTGCCACGTCGCGCGGGAGCGGTGCGCATGCTCTTCAGCTCGTCGTGACCGGCGGCCAGCTCCGCGAGCGCGACCGTGCCGACGATCTGCTCGCCCTCGCGCCCCACCCACACCCGCACGCCGGGCCGGCGCAGGCCGTCCAGGTCCAGCGCGTGCTGGCTCTGCGCCGGGGCGGTCGGCGCGAGGTCGTCGAGGTGGTCCTGCAGGAAGCGCACCAGTCCCGGATCGGCGAAGTCCGCCACGGCGATGTCCATCACCCCATCGAACCGCATTCCGCGGGTTGGCCGAGCGCCGCCGGGCTCCATCATTTACTATTTCTTTACCCGGCGAGCACGCCGTACAACCTACTCGCCGAAAGACCCTCCGCCCATGCGTCGCGCCCCTTCCGTCATCATCGCTGCTGCCATCGCCACCGGTATGACGCTGCCTCTCGCCGCCCCGGCCCACGCGGCCACCACGTTGAAGTTCGCCCGTTTCTACGCGGACCAGCCGGGTGCGGACACGCCCTACACGACGGCTCGGCTCAACCGCGAGTACATCCAGGTCAAGAACGTCACGAAGAAGACGATCAGCCTGTCCGGCTACCTGATCCACGACCGGAAGAACTACCACGTCTACCGCTTCCCGAAGACCTTCAAGCTCGGCGCGGGCAAGACGGTCACGGTGCACACCGGCAAGGGCAAGAACACCGGCGCCAACCTCTACTGGGGCATGAAGTCGATGGTGTGGAACAACACCACCGACACGGCATACCTGAAGAAGGGCAGCTCGACGATCACGACCTGCACCTACAAGCAGACCCCGGCGCAGAAGAAGGCCAAGACCGGTTACAAGAACTGCTGACCCGGGAAGGCTTCGGCGGCCGCGTTCGTTGGCAATGGCATGAGCTTCCTCTTCGGCCGCAAGACCACGATGGTGTCCCCCGACGAAGCACTGCCCGGTCGGCAGGCGCAGTTGCCCGGCATACCCGACAAGCACGAAGTGCTCGGCTCGCGCCTGCAGGGGCCCTGGCCGGAGGGCACCCAGGTGCTGTATGTCGCGATGGGGTGCTTCTGGGGCACCGAGCGCATCTTCTGGCAGCTTCCCGGTGTCGTCGCGACGGCGGCCGGTTACATGGGCGGCTACACGCCGAACCCGACGTACGAGGAGGTGTGCACCGGACGGACCGGGCACACCGAGGCGGTGCTGGTCGCCTACGACCCGGGTCAGACGTCGGCCGAGCAGCTGCTCAAGGCATTCTGGGAGAACCACGACTCCACCACCGCGAACCAGCAGGGCAACGACATCGGCACGCAGTACCGCTCGGCGATCTACTGGACCACCCCGGAGCAGGAGCAGGCAGCGGTCACGACGCGTGATGCGTTCCAGCAGGTCCTGCACGCAGCCGGTTTCGGCGAGATCAGCACCGAGATCCGGTCGGCGTCCGAAGCCGGGCAGTTCTACTACGCCGAGGACTACCACCAGCAGTACCTGCACAAGAACCCCGGCGGCTACTGCAACCACGGACCCAACGGGTGCTCGTTAGATGTCCGTCGTATGACGCTCGAGCAGCTGGAGCGGTCGGAGGCAGAGGGCTAAGCCATAAGCGGCTGGCCCCGCTACCGAAACGAGGACCAGCCATGGACACGCTACAACCCAGCGACCACCGGATCATCACGCACGAGGCGCTGAATCGGTGGCTCGATGGGGTGAGTTCAACTCACCGCACCGACGATGGGGTACATCCGTGTTACCTCACCCCTGCCGACCCCTTCGACCAGCTGGACGCGGCTCTCGCGGATGTGCGCTACGCGTCTCACCTGATCGCAGAGGCCACCGAGCAAGCCGAGCGGGGCGTTCCCTGCTCGGGCGGTGACACCTGGGGCGACGTCATCGCGCAACTGTCCCTCAGCCGCAACCGGTGTTCCGAGCGCGTGACCGAGCTACTGCGCCAGACCGCCAGCGAGCTGCCGGAGGCGCTGCGATGAATGACACGGACGAGGTACTCGTTCACGACCTGAACACAGGTCAGACATCGCGGTGCACCGAGGCTGACCTGGGCGACACGCTGCGGGGCATGTTTGAGGGGCACCCGGAAGTTCTCGCGGCATGTGACGTGCTGCACCGCCAGTGGGCTGCACGGAACTACGTCGGTTCACTCGAGGCGTTCCTCGGCGTCCGGGTCGACCGTGCCTGAGTCTCGCGTCCACGCGCGTAGGGCGACGACCTGACCAAACCATCCTCGCGGCTCTGTCTCTGGCGCTCGGCCGCGGGGTTTGTCCGACCCTGCGTGCTGAGCTGAGCAACGAAAGGTCGAGGAACTACTCGAGAACACAACCATCGAAGGGAACTGAACTGACATGAACATGATGACCGCAATCCGGCAAGGCATCGGCGCACCCCGCACCGAGATCTCCAACCGCTCTGGCATCAGCACGGCAACGCTCGGCCGCATCGAACGCGGAGAACGCCCGCTCTACCCGTGGGAGCGTCCCGACGTCGTGGCCGCATTGGCGGGTGCGCTGCAGGCACGGACCGCAACGGGGAAGGGTGCGAACCATGACTGAGACGACGTGCGCGCATCCGTCTTGGTGCACCCTCAACCACGAAGATCCGATCGTAGAGCAGAACACGCACGAGGGTTACGTGCAGCGCGGATCACTCGTGGACGCTTGGATCTACTCCGATGCGGAAGATGAACGTGACTCGGGCATCCGATTCGGGGTGCAGATCTTGAATTCGGACTTCTCGATCCCCGGAGACGCGACGCTGCTCGATCGGATCATCAATGAACTCAACACCGCGCGCGACGCGCTAGTGCAAACGGCGGCCCGCTGATGGATGACCTTCTCGATGACTTCCGGGTCTACGGGTTGGCGGCGGGACATTCACAGCGAACGATCACGGCCAGGGAGCAAACGATAGGGCGGCTTGCACGCGATCTGGACCTGACGACAGCCACGCAGAACCAACTGACAAGTTGGCTGGCGGCACTCGTCGCGGCGGACGGCAGACCCTTGGCCCGATCTTCGCGGGCGACCTATCGTG
Source organism: Flexivirga oryzae (assembly GCF_014190805.1). Lineage (NCBI taxonomy): Bacteria > Bacillati > Actinomycetota > Actinomycetes > Micrococcales > Dermacoccaceae > Flexivirga > Flexivirga oryzae. The sequence goes on from NZ_JACHVQ010000006.1 coordinate 41,996, forward strand.
CGCACCTGGCCGCCTTCTATGGATGGATGCAGGACACCGAGCACAGAACAGACAATCCCGCGATGAAGCTGCCGAAACCCCGTGTCCCTCGGGCCGTGCCGCACCCGGTCACACCCGACGAGGTGACGCGCATACTCGCGGCCTGCTCGGATCCGCGCGCACGTATGACACGTGCCTACGTGTTACTGGCGGCGTATGAGGGGTTGCGGGTGCACGAGGTGGCGAAGGTCCGCGGTGAGGACATCGCCCACGGTGAGATCCGCATACACGGGAAGGGTGGCACTGATTCGACGGTGCCTCTTCATCCGTCGGTCGAGTTGCTGGCATCCCGGATGCCTGCGCGCGGTTGGTGGTTCCCGACGACAGCAGAACGCGCGGGTCATGTCTCGCGTGTCTCAGTGTCGCAAGCTATCAAGCGGGCGATGGTACGCGCCGGCGTGAACGGGACACCGCACAGTCTGCGGCATCACTTCGGGACGCAGGTGCTGCGTGCGACGGGCGGCGATCTCCGAACGACGCAACGCGCCCTTCGGCACGCGTCTCCCGCGACGACGGCCATCTACACGCAGGTTGCAGATGATCGCCTGCGGTCTGCCGTCAATGGAATCCCCATGTGATCGCATCAGACATCCGTAGGCTTGCTCTCCATGGTCCGTCCTACCGCCGCAGGTCTCACGGTGCCGTTGTCGCGTGCCAAGGACACAACCCCGCTGGCGTCTGTGCTGCACGTCCTGGGGTCCCGGTCACGCCTGGAGACGCTGCAGATCCTGATGGACGGTCCCCGGTTGACGGCTGAGCTCCCGGCCCGGCACGACGAGCTCAACATGCTGCAGGACGTCGGGGTCGTCACGTCCGTGGCGGTGGTCGGTGGTGCCGGAAGCGTTGGAACGGGTCGGCCGGTGCCTGAGCGGCTGACGCGCAAAGAGAACGGCACAATATGTGTGCAAAGCGCCCCGCGATCAGGCCTGCCTCGCCTACGGTTGCTCACCAACGGCCCCTTCAGTCAATCCGTCGAATGGGTGTCCGTTCAGTGGAGGAGAACCGATGGTATTTGTAGCCAATACGCCGCTCGCCAAGGCAGTGCAGTCCGCCGTAAAGCGCGACGAGCACAGCATTCACTTGAACAAGCGCACAGGAGGACTCGGCGAGGATCCTAAGGTCCGGTGGGAAAAGGTTGTGGAAGCCATCGAGACGCTAGAGCGGCGAGTTGATGCACTTGAACGCGGTAACTCGCCGCGTGGTCATTCAGCGAGGAGTTGAACGTCGCCGTTGTCCGTAACACGGACGATCGGGCCAATGTGGTCGCGATAATCACCGGCCGGAACTTCCTGCCCGATCAATGACAGCAGACGGCTCTGCACGGAACATTCCATCTCCACGGGATTCTCCTTCGTTGGTGCGCCTTCAAGTTCGTACATCAGAACACCCCTCCTGCACGGCTCGCCAGGTGCGCCGACTGTGCAGCCTGCGACGCGTTCCGGCGGTAACCCGCGGCCATGGCGGCCGGCACAGTCGCTGCGTATTGTGCGGATGCTCGTGCTGAGTTCTCCATCGCGTTGATTGCTCGTCGGAGTAGGGCGCGGTCCGCGTCGGACAATCCGCCGCCACTGGTCGTTGTCGAGACGGTCTCGCGAGTGAGCACTTCCATGGTCTGCTGGTGGTTCAGAACTCGAGTTCCGGCTTGCAGGTAGCGCACCTGGGGGCCGAGGACGAGTTCGGCGCCGCGTTCACCGACCAGGGCCAGCCCGCCGGGTGCGTTGTCCGTGCCTGCGGCGTATGCGGGCACCGAGGGTGCACCGTGCCGACGCAGTCGGTCGATCCCCGCGTTCGCGCTGCCTGCGGCCCGCAAGATGGCGTCGATCGTGGCCAGCACGGATGCGGCGCCGGGTGCCGAGACGTGGATGCGGGTCGATACCGACTTCGGGATCTTCAGCAGCTGCTGCGCGTACTTGTAGGTGGACGACTTCGCCCCGTCAAGGTTCGCGATGACATCCAGCAGCTGTTTGCCCTGCGCGCGGTAGTCCGCGGTTGCTGTCTTCGTCGGAACGTGGTTCTGCTCCTGCGTCCGTTTGTATGCCTGCAGCTGCGAGACGACTTGCTCGATGCTCTGCCGGTTGCTGATCCCGGCCTTGGTGTTGAGCGAGGTCGAGTCGGTCTGCTTCTTCAGGTCCGCGATCATCTGCAACCGCGCCGCACCGATACCTGTGAGACCGCCCTGCAACTGCAGCTGCTTGGAGATCTCGGCGTCCAACGCCTGGTTGAGTGCCTGGATCGCCTGATTCTGTTTCTGCACCTTCCCGGTGGAATCCAGGGTGGCGTCACCCATCGACATCTGCGCCAGTTGCGCGTCTGTCAGCTTCTTTGCGGTGTTGCCGGTCGCTTGCCCCAGCGCCTTCTGGTACGCGGTCTCCTGCTTGACCTTGGCCTTGCCGGTGTCGATCTCGTCGTGGTAACCCTTGAGCGTTGCCAGCGCCTTCTGGGCGTCCGGGGCGAGCGCCCTGACCGACTTGCCGAGACCGCCTGCGGCACCCGCGGCCGCCTGGCTGATCGTGGCATTGTCCCGCACTCGCTGATTCAGCTTGTCCCATGCCGGGCCGCCCTGGCCGATCGCGGTCAGGATCTCCTTCTGGCTCACCCCGTACTGGCCCAGGACCTTCATGGCGTCCGTACTGGCCAGCCTCTGCGAGATGATCTGCGCGGTCTGATCGCCCAGCACGCCGTTGTCGGCCTGGATGGCTTGCGTCAACTCCTCCTGAGCCTGTTTGGCCTCCTGCTGCTTCTGCTTGTACAGGGTCCATGCCACGGTCGCGATACCGACCACGGTGGCCGCGCCCGCGGCCACCAGGTTGCCGCGCGACCCGGCGTTCTCCACGTTCCGCATCGCGGAGGCGACCCCTTGCAGGCTGCTCGCGGCACGGGTGGCACCCAACCGGCCGAGGTTGGCCGACAAGGTGCCCAGGGACGACCCGAGTTGCCCCACCAGCCTGACGATCAGCCCGTAGGACTTGAAAGCCAGGTAGACGCTCACGCCGGTCGTGGCCAGGGTCTGCAGGGCCCCGGTCGGCAGTGAGTTGATCACCCCAGCCAGCGTCTGCAAGGCGCTGAGCACGGTCCCGCCGAACGGGGCGAACGCACGGGCCGCGTTACCCGCCAGCTGGACCAGCTCACCGAACGTGGACACCACCTGCGGCAGCATCGACATCGCATACCCGCCGAACTGTTGCAGCGAGTCGGACTGCGCCCACTTGTCGAAGGCGTTCGCGGCCTTGACGGCGTAGCTGGACACGTCGGTCATCAACGGCAGCAGCTGGACGAACGCGGTGGTGATCCCGTCGACGGCCGGCTGTGCGACCTGCCCCAGCTCGCCGGACAGCACCGAGATCCCGTTGTTGATCGCGGGCATCTTGGGCTGCAAGTCCTTGACCGCGTCGACAAACGGCGTCAAGATCCCGGCCGCGGCGGTCACTTCGAGCGCTCCGAGGTTGCCCTTCAGCGTGTCGAGCGCACCGGAGAACTGCTGCCCCTGCGCGGTGCCGTCCTCCATCGCTTTCTTCACCCCCAGGAATGCCAGCACGCCGGCCGCACCAAGGCCACCGAACGCCGCACCGAGACCAGCCACCGCGCCCGCAATTGGGACTGTCGCAGGGGCCATTGTCGCCAACACACCGATGAGGCTGAGCGCGGACTTGTGCGCGCTCTGCTGGTGTCGGTCGAGGTCATCGTTCGAGTGCGCCAGATCCTCTTCCGCCCGTGATGCCGCCGACGACGCACGCGCAACCGCAGACCGGGCATTCTCCACCCGGTTCTCAGCACCAATCAACGATGCCGACGCGGACGCCGACCTCTGCCGTGCCTGCGCCAAACGCTGCTCGGCCGCCTGAATCGCATTCGCGTCAGGAGATTCCGCCGAACGCAGATCGGACAAACGCTGCTCGGCCTGTGCCAACTGCTGACCCACCAGCGTGTGACGCTGCTGCACCGCAGACAGGCTCGCCTCGGCCGCCCGAAGCGCATTACTCGACTGAGTCGAACGCTCCTGCGCACGTTGAAGAACGGCCTGCGCCGACGCCACACGCTGCACCGACTGCACCGCATTAGCAGTATTCGCACGCACATCCACCGTGACGTCATCGCCGTCAAGGTGGTCCGCCTCAGCCTGCACCGCCGCCAGGCCAGCAACGGCGCCGCCGGTGTCGGCAGTCACCTCGATATTGGGATCGGACTGCCCGAGGGCTCGTGCTGCAGCACCAGCCTCCGCGAGCGTGCGGTTGTAGTCCGATGCGTCCATGCGTAGGTATGCCACGATCGAGCCGACGACTGTTTCACCGGGCATGCGCGGTCACCTCCTGTTCGTCTTCGAGTCGCTCCCAGCGGTCGCCGGTCACGACGAACAACGCCTCGGAGTCGTGGCAGTAGATGCCGCTGCAGCCGAGCGCGTCATGGTCCACCAGCCCGTGCAGCTCGTGCGCGCCGACACGGGTAGGGCGACCCGCCTGCAGCTCGGCGACCTGGGAGCACCACCAGCAGCCGCCCGGAAGGTGCCAGCACTTGTCAGCGGCCCGGTAGTCCTCGACCAGCGCCGCGGCCAGGCCGGGCACCATGCGACCACCTCGGCGGGCACCAGCACGGCGGGCCATCAGCTTGCCTCGTCGTCGTCGAGCACGGTCACCAGGTCATCAGCGGTACACAAGAAGCGGGTCTGAAAGTCGCGTCGCCAGTCATCGAACACGTTCCGGCTGTCGCGCTCGTCGAACAGCACACCCGCGATTGACTGCCCGGTCATCGTGACGTCATCGCCGCGCCGGTACCGAGCCAGCGACAGGCACCACGGGCACTGGTCCGCCGCGTTCAACTCGGGGTTGCCGCCCTCGAGGTTCCACCGGTGGCATACGGCGTCGTTGCGCTCCCATGTGGCGATCAGCCGTGCCCGCAGGCCCGGCACGCGCACCCCGGCGATGCCGCCGACACGCTTAGCCATCAGCGGCCCGCCAGACCGGCGACGTTGCCGTGGTGCCGGGTCATCGCGGCACGGCGGGCGCTGTCCGACGTCGTGCGCGACCCGCGGGCCGTGGCTTCCTCGCCGGGGACGTCGAGCCGCACGCGCGCCAGCAGCCGGCCGCACGCCTCTCGGTGCTGGCGTAGCTCGGTGACCAGCGGGTGGATCGTCACCTGCCCGGCCGCACCCGTCGCGGTCACGGGGCGACCCAGCTGCGACCAGGCCTCATCCAGTTCGGCGGCCAGGTCCGCTTCTCGACACGCATCGAGCAGGTAGCGGGCCTCCTGCGACGTCGGGATCAGGTCGGCATCCGCCATTTCGGCGGTCACGTCGCGCCACAAACGAGCGCCTTCGGTGCCCAAACCGCGGGGTTTGCGTGGCTTTGAGGTCATCTTGATGTTTCCTTTCGGAACGTTCGGAGCCGGTCTACGGCCGTAGATCGGCGGAATATCGCGGATATGGCATAGCGCCGGCCCATCCGTAGCTCTGGCGTCTCCGATGCACGGCCCGAGCAGTTAACTGCGGTCGCCTAGTGCCCTACGTGGGGGGCGGGCACTGCCCCACCCCATGACACTTAGGCATCCCTTCATATCAAATGTGAGCTAGTACGTTGTTTCCGATCGGACACATACGCCGGGTGCTGCTGCCCTGTGCTTGCCTGCCTGCTCAGCCGGGCCGTCAGACGAGGTGCTGACCTGCACACGCCACCGAGCCGACCACGGCGCTCCCGGTCACGGCCATGAGGTCAGGTCGTCCACGACCTGCGTGAAGAATCCACCGAGCAGCGTGAGCAGCGACGTGCATCCGCGCTGCGGGTCAGCCAGCTTGCGGTAGAGGGCGCGTGCCTCACCGAGCCCGCCTTGCGTGGCGTGCTGGTCGAGGACTGCGCCAATGGCCTGATCGAGGCTGGCTTGCGCGTAGGTCGCCTCGTGCCCGTCGTAGTGGCTGCGGATCCACAGTGACAGCCAGCCACCGCCTGCGACGAACCACGTGGTGAGCGCGTCATCGTTGGCGAGAGCGTCGGTCAGGTAGTCCCGGATCTTGCCCACGAACTGGTCGGGCTCCGTGCAGTTGGCCAACAGCATCTGCAGGTCTTCCTTCAGCCCGGCGATCCGTGCGAGCTGCACGACGTCCTCGGGCTGCGGCCGCGGCGGTAGAGCTGCGTCGGCTGCGGTGGTGACCATCTGCTGCAGCACGCGGCTGGCCGTGGTGCGCTGCGCGGTCAGCTGCGCCGTGTAGGACGCGAGGATCGATGCCTTGCGGGTCTGCTGCGCCTGCGGTGTGTACTGGCTGTTCGTCGCCTGCTCCGTTGCCAGCGCGTTGGCCATGTCGGACATAACCTGGTCGATGGCCGCGAGCGCTGTCTTGGCGGTGGCCCAGTCGGCTCGGATCTTCGGCAGGTACGCCGGCTCATCTTGGTCGATGGTGACCAGCGGCAGCGGCCGCGGCGGGATCGCACCATCGATGTAGTCGATCGATTCGGTCTTGACCTGCTGGTAGGTCTTCTCCAGTATTCCGACGCTCATGATGCTCTCCTTGTCGGTATGTCGTGGGGGTCGATCAGGTAGTCCCTGCCGATCCGTGTGGCGGGCAGTTGCCCGCGGCTGATCCGCTGACGGACCGCTCTTGTACCGATCCCGAGCGCTTGCGCGCATTGCTTCACAGTTAGAGCGTGGCCGGTCGGCGGCGTTGCCTCCAGTTCGTGTTCCTCGTGCGGAACAGCAGCGAGCAGGTCGTGCACGGCGGCCACGTACCGGAGCGCGCGCACCAGCTGATCTGCTTGTAGGACAGGCGGATTCCCGCGCGCCCGGTGCATCCCGTGTGCCCGATCGACTAGGGCAACGAGAAGGCGTGCGTCCTCGGCGTCGACGATGACGACCGGGCCGGCGCTGGACGGCTGCACGCTGATCACGACCGCGTGCGCCTCACATGCCCACGTGCCTGCGCGGCCTCAGCCATGCTCTGCAGCTGCGGCAGGTTGCCGACCTCCGGCGGCTTGGGCACCTGCCGGAACGCCTGACGGATGACCGCCTGCCCGGTCATGGCGCATCGCCGCCTTGGCCGTCTCCTCGACGCCAGACCACGACGCCGCGGTAGACGGGGCAGGATGCGTCGTGCTGGGTCTCCAACACGAACTCATTTGGGTCACCAGTGCGGTGCACGATGTTGACCGAATCGCAGTCCGGGCAGGTGCCTGGTCGCGGAACCTCGGCCGTGAGATCCAGATATAGCCCTGCGACGTCGAGCGGCTCCGGTTCGCGCTGGTCGCTCACGAGTCGACCTCCTTCTGCACCTTCCCGAAGCTGATGACCCGACCTGCCCACGCGCCGTGCCAGACGAACGGCACGACACCGGCGCAGGTGTCCAGCACTGGACAGGTCGCGCATGCTCGTGCGGCGCGACGACAGGTCTCCGTGTCGTCAGCGGTGAACGATGCCCAGTGACCGCGACACGGGATCTGCTGACCACGCTCGTCGGCCGCCAGGAGAGCCTGGTCAAGGTCGTGCCACGCCGCTGCCTCAGCGGCTCTGCGCGCGTTCACGGTCGCCTGTCTTTCCTCTGCTGCCGGCGCCGTCGCTCGGCGTCGATGTCGGCCAGGGTCGGCCGTGGCATGTTGCGCTCGGCAAGCCACTTCTCGAGTTCTGCGGTGTTGCGGTAGCCGTAGAGCAACCGGGTCGGGATCTGTGCGAGCTGCTCGTGGTTTCATGTCACACACCCCCGACCAAGAACCGCGCCATTCCGCGGATTGGTGAGGGAAGGTGACGGTTGAATGCAACTTTCCCTATATCTCTCTCGCGTAAGAGTTGTCATCGACCCTCACCAGCCCTCACCAGACGGGGCCGACACGATGCCCAGGCCGGGCCATACGCGCCGTCCGCCGATCGTCTTCTTCTCGAATCCGAGTCGTTCCAGCTCGCCGCTGAATGCCTTCTCACTCATCGGCTCTGCACCATCCGCCAGGGCGAATCTTTGCCACGCCGAATAGAGTTCGCGGGTCGACGCTCGCGCGCCGTGATCGTCCGGCCGGGTGACGTACTCGTCATCAGCCACGAACCGTGCGACCGGGTCGGATCGCCGCTGATACCCGTCCGTTGCGCGCAGCACCGTCTCGGGCTCACGCATCCCACCGCCGTCGAGGTAATCGAAGTAGCCCTCGATCGCCCACGACAGGACCGCGTCAGCGTGTAGCTTCAGCTGGTCCGGTAGCCCTGGATCGCGCTGCTCGGCAGGAACGATGACCTCAAACGGCACGACGCGGATGCGCCGCCACGTTGCCGGGTCGTTGCCCTTCACCTTGGGCTCGTGGTTGGTGACGTAGAGCAGCTGATGCGTTGGCGACCAGGTGACCGGTGGCTGGTAGAGGTTGCGCGCGGTCAGCTCGTCGCCGCCGGTCAACCGCTTCATCAGGGCTTCGTCGAGCTTGCGGCCCTCGTCGGTCTCCGAACCGACGACCAGGCGAGCACCGCGCAGCATCATCAGTTCCGGGCCGCCGATTCCACCGCGGTCCTTCACCATAAGGATGTCCGGATTGATCACGGTGGCGTAGTCGCCCATCGCGAAGCAGATCGCCCCATAGCAGGTGCCCTTGCCGTTCGCACCCGCGCCGATCAGCACGGGGAACAAGTGCTCGCGGACGAGGCCGGCGACGCCCTGGCCGATGATGCGTTGCAGATACGCTCGCTCTGGCTCGTCGGGCAGCACCGTCTGCAGGAAGCCCGACCACACTGCCAGGTCGGCATCCGGTCGATACGCGGCCGTGGTGATCTTGCTCAACCGGTCGGCCGGGTCGTGCTCGCGCAACTGCCGGGTCCGCAGATCCAACGTTCCGTTGTCACAGTTCAGCAAGTACGGGTCGGCGTCCATGTCCCGGACTGTCACCGCGAATTCGACCAGCGCGGAAGCGATCTGCAGCACGCCGGAGATGCCGGCCGCGGACTCGCACGCCTTCACGTCGGCCCGCAGTTGCTTGTCACCGAGCGACTCGGCCAGCGCGTCGCGCAGGATCTGCAGCACGGCGCGACGGGCGTGCGCCTCGCCGTCGTCAACCTCCCACCGTTTGCCGGTCCAGTGGTGCCAGCCGATGCCGTGAACGTGCAGCAACGTGCCGTTGAAGTAGCGGGCGACCCGGTAGGCCATACGGACCTGTCCGGAGTGTTCCTCACCCATCTCGGTATCGGTAGGGAACTTCGGCTCGAAGGTCTCGGTCATCGCGTCACCTCCGGCTTGTCGCCGGCGACCTCGGCCGCCCAATTCGGGCCCGTCGCGAGCGCCAGTACCCGAATCTTGAGCCACGCCAGCAGGTCCGCGGCATCGCGCAGCGCTTGCGTATCGAGTTCGTTCTCAAGCTGCCCGAGTCGGCCGTCGATGATCCCGCGCTGATACCCGGCCAACCATGCCGCCTGTCGATCGTCCATCGAGATGATTCCGTGCGTCGGGCACTGCGCCCCGCATGAGCAGGTCTGAGCGTTCGTCATCGCGGGTCCCCCTTGATCATGCGCACTGAGTAGCCGGACGCTTCGAGCAGTCCGAGCACGTCGTCAAGGCGCTCCCGGCGCAGCCAGGAGCACCGCGTGGCGCGATCACGTTGAGCTGGGATCCGTTGCGCGGACAGCAGGTCCGCGATCCTTCCCCGCAGCGCAACATAACGTTCACTCGTGCCGTCGTAGACGGTCACATAGCCGCGGGTGCTCATCGGGAACCTGCCATCCCGGATCGGCCCGCGCATCGCCAGCCGTAGCCGCGCTTGACAGCCTTCTCCGAGCGCAGGCGGCGACCACAGCGACGGCAGCGAGCACCATCGGAGTCCGGTACGCTGGAGTCAGATTCGCCCGCCTGCTGAATCTTCGGGAGGGCCGCCTTTTCGCCGGGGCGGTCCTCTTCTTCTATCCAGAACCTCATCGGGCACTCACCCGCCCGCCGTCGATGTTGCGCCAGGCTGCCTCGCCGGTCGGGTCGCTGTACGTCAGCCGGTAGTAAACCTCGTCGAACTGCGCACGCTGCACACGGTCGAGGGCAACGACGTTTGCCAGGTACTCACCGAACGAAACACCCTTGTCTGCAACGAGGTTCACGTAGTCGCGGCAGAGCCTGACCACCTTCGATGGCGACAGGCGAACACTGCTGTTCTCGACCAGCGCGTGTGTCTGACGGATCAGCGCCTCGACCGACACCTTCTCTGCGGCTCGGTCCTCGTGGTTCGACCGGATGTTGCGAACGGCCTGCTCGGCCGCGGGGCGGCTCACCGTGCACCGCCCCTCAGCAGGACGGCCAGGCGGTCGCGCTGCTCGGGTGTCAGTGGCGGCGCTTCGTTGACGACGCGCTCGATGTGCTCGGCGAGACGCTCGGCTCTCAGTTGCCGACGTAGCTCAGTGACATCGGCGTTGGGGTCGCGGCGCTTGGCGTGCGCGATCTGCGACCGGGTTTGAGTCCAGGACATTCGGAAGCCCTCCGGGGCATGAGTGAATCCATGCCTCTACTGGAGGGCTCTTTATCGGGGCGACGTACCAGCCTCGGACTCTTTGATCCCGGCCTGTATCGAGTCGGAGGCCGGCGCACCTGCGCTACTGCTAGTAAGACTACGCGATGAGTCCGACAATGCGCCAACGTGACACGCGGTCAGTCCCGGTCGAGCGGAACATCCTTGATTCCAAGGGCTATCGCGTTGTCCACGATGCGCCGAAGGGACTCCTGCTGCAGTGGAACCCTCAGCTTGCATCGAGCGCACAAAAAGGCGTAGGTCAGGTGAGAACTGTCCTCGTCAGATCCGCGGAACGCGTTCAGATCGTCTGCAGCATGTCTGTATTCGACATCGAATCCACCCAACTCGACACCGCGGAAAACGACCCGCTCATCCTCTGGCGCCCGGGCGACGTAGGCGATCGTCGTTGCCTTGTGGCCCGGACCATTGCCGCGAGACCCCGAGCACCGTAGGCGAATGATCGGCCAGCCCGGCGTCAGTCTTCCGAGCGGCGCTGGCTCGAACCGGCGGCGGCTCACTTCGACCCCTTCCACTCGATGTCCAGCCCTTCCCATACGTCAGCACCGCGTCGGCCGATCGGCATGAGCTTGATCGTCAGCAACGCGTCGATGACCTGCCGCTGCTGGTCCTGCGGCAGTGCTGCGAGTGCCTCCGCGGCGTCCTCGGCACTGGCAACTTCTGACACTGCAGGATTCACCGCGAGCGCGCCCACCATCGCCTCCAGCGTGGCGATGCGATCCCGTAGGCGGCGGCTTCCGGCGGCGAGCGCCTGCCGGTCGATATCCCCGGCCGCGAATGCCTCGGCCAGACCATCGAGGCGTGACCGAGCGCCGGTGAGTTCGTCCCGCAGCTCGGCCAGCTCGTCACCGTGATCTGCGGCGGCGAACAGGTCCGCAGCATCCGGCTCGGCGAGACGACGCGCGACAAGACCGAGCACATACTCATCGATCGGTGCCGCCTTGCGCGTGACGTGGATCTTCTGGCACCGGTAGGTCTCGCCCTTGTTGCCGTCCTTCACGAACGCGCCCACGACGGGGCCGCTGCACTTCCCGCACGTCATCACACCTGATAGCAGGTAACGCCGGTCAGGTCCGCGCTTGGACCGTGACGGGTCGGTCAGGATCGCCCTCAAGGCTGTCGCCGTCGTCTCATCGAGGATCGCGGGCCACGCGGCCGGGCCGATCACCTGCCCACGGTGGCGGCGTAGACCGGCGTTCCGTGGGGACAACAGCGCGGCCTTGAGTGTCGTTGTGCGCCACGTCTTCCCGGTTGCCGTGCGGATGCCGCGCTGGTTCAGATCCTTGGACAGCGCATTGAGCGACCGACCCGCGAGCACCCCGTCAGCGGCCTTGCGCAATTCGGCAGCCTCAGTGTCGCGGATCGTCATGCCGTCTCGCTCGAATCCAAACGCGCGCTGACACTTGTAGGGCTTGCCAGTCTCGGCCAGCTGGTCGTTCTTCGCGCGCTGCCGCAGCGCCTTCTGCTCGCCCTCATATGTGGCCCACGCGGTCACAGTGCGGGCCACTGCGCGACCCGCGGGGTTGGACAGGTCCAGGTGTCCGGCGGTCACCGCGTGGACGTTGACGCCCAGCTTGATGATGCGCTCCAAGTCGGGGGTCAGTCGCACGAGGCGGTCGACGTGCCAGACGACCATGCGCTCGGGGTCTGACTTCAACAGCTCCTCGAACGCAGGTCGGACCTTTCCGCTCGTGGCGCTGGTGTCGTTGTCCACCAACACTTTCCGCACGGTCCAGCCATGCTCGGCGGCGAACTTCCGACAGGCCGCAACCTGTCGTTGCACGCCCAGTTCGTCGCCGGCGCGGTCCAAACTCAGCCGCGCGTAGATATCTGTTGTCCCGCTCACAACTCTTAGGGTACATTATGCAAACCACCGGCCCAACGGGCTGACCTGCCCGGTCGGTCTGCTCCGTCAGGACCAGCTGCCGAGCCAGCAGTCGGTGCTACCTCCGCAGTGACGCCACCGGCGGCGTCACCGAGCGGCGTCGTCGTACCAGCGCAGCACCCGCAGGGCACGCAACGTGTTCCAGCGGCTCGGTGTGCCGTCGCCGTCCTCGAGCTCGAAGTGGACGAGGCCGGGGTGGGTGTTCTCCAGTGCCCAGGTGCCGAGCGCCTGCTGTTTGGAGCGCACGTGGTCGACGGCCTCGGCGAGGCGCGGGTCGGGTGTGCCGCCCACGGACCGGAAGTAGTCGAGCCCGCGCAGCACGTCGTAGTGCCACTGCACCGGGAACGAGAACTGCAACCAGTCGGCGTCGGCCACCTCTCCGGTGCTCGCCCGCCGGGACAGTTTGCGGTGCAGCAGGTACTCCTCGCCGCGCCGACGGGCGGCGGCGACGTCGGGTCCACCGCCGGTCTGCTCGTAGTCGCGCAGCCCCTCCAGCACGCAGATCGTCGTGTGGAACGAGGACCGCGTCGAGCCGTTCTCGGCCTCGCAGTTCCAGCCGCCGTCCTGCAGCTGCTCGCCGAGCAGGCGTTGCACGAGCCGGTCGACGTCCTGCCCGAAGTAGGCGCCGACCGAGACGGTGCCGCCGTTGATGCACGGCTCCACCTCGCCGTCGAAGAACCGCGAGCCGTCGTACTCCCAGCGACAGCTGTCCCTCACCCCGTCGAGCGCCGCCACCACCCGCGGATCAGTAGGATCCACACCGAATTCGCGCAACAGCCGCAATGTCGGCAGCGTTGCAGTCCACGGTTGCCCGTCGGGGTCGCCGATCGGGCCGTCCGGTGGCCGCCAGTCCTTGCCCGGGAAGCAGGCGCCTCCCGCCCACGCGCCGTCGGCATACCGATCGAGCAACCGTGCGCCGTGACCCTCCGTGGCGACCTTGGCGCGTTCCGCCGCCACCTCGTCGGGACCGGTATCGGTCAGGTCGCGCATCACCTGCCACCTGATCGACGGATCGCCCTCCATCAGCCACTCCTGCACGTCGTGCATCCCTGTCACCCTCCACCGTGGTAGCCGTGTTCTCCACGCTAGGCCAGAGCTGTGACACCGCGGCGCCGAACGACCGCCGCACCCACCGGGGAGCGACGGCCGACCGGAGCGGGATCAGATGCCGCAGATCTTGCGCCACTGGACGTTGCCGGCGGGCACCCAACCGGTCTTGCCGCCCGCGCGGCCGTCCCGGCCGTAGAAGAAGCCGTTCTTCGCCTTGTTCTTGTAGTAGAAGCGGTCGCCGGCATACGCGAGCCCGAGGTGGGTCGCGTTCTGCTTCGGGTGCGTGCGCACGTAGCTGTTGTGCGTGAAGTACGGCACCATCGAGCAACTCGTCATCGGCGCACGGTGCGCGGAAGCCGACACCGGAGCCGCCGTGGCCGCCGCAGCCGGAACACAGACCGCCGCCGCACAGGCGCCAGCAACTGCCGCCAACTGAACCTTTCGCATGTCTTTCTCCTTTGCCTTCAGTGGTATTGCGGGAGTTCGGACCCGCGATCGTCGGTATCGGTTCCCTATACGACCGTCCGGTTTCCGGCGAGCGACCTTGTGCATTCGCCATATCTCGTGCCTAGCCTGGGGTATGGCGATCACGATCGACGGCTACCGCGTCGAGCCGCTGTGCTCGGCGACCTGGAACGCGTTCGAGGACCTGGCCGCGCGCCACAACGGCGTGTTCGGCGGCTGCTGGTGCACCTGGTTCCAGCGACCGAACGACGAGCAGTCCCGGGAGACGCTGGGCAATCAGGAGTTCAAGAAGCAGCAGGTCGAGGAGGGCAAAGCACATGCGGCGCTGGTCTTCGATGGCGACGAGGCGATCGCCTGGTGTCAGTACGGGACCGTCGAGGAGTTGCCCAACATCCGGCACCGCAAGGAGTGGGAGACCGGTCTCGAGCACCGCCCCGACTACCGATTGACCTGTCACTTCGTGGACCGGAGATACCGTCGAAAAGGGTTGGCAGCAGTTGCTGTTCGCGGAGCACTACAGCTGATCGCCGAGCAGGGCGGCGGGCTGGTGGAGTCCTACCCGCATGATCTGCCCGAGGGGAAGAAGATGTCCGCTTCCTTCCTCTACAGCTCGACCCGGACGATGTACGAGCGCCTAGGTTTCACCTACCAGCGCCGGAAGGGCACCCTCAACTGCGTCATGACCAAGACCGTCGCCCCGGCGTGAACCACCCTGCCCCCGTGCCGCCTTCCGGGTACGAGGGCCAAGATGGAGCGATGAGCGACGAGATCACAGTGAGCGACAACCCCGGTCTGCACCGCTACGAGGCCCGGATCGGTGGTGTGCTCGCGGGCTTCTCCGTCTACGAGCTGTCCGAGGGACGAATCACGTTCGTGCACACCGAGGTCGACACGAAGTTCGAGGGCAAAGGTGTCGGTTCCGCGATTGCGCGTTTCGCGCTCGACGATGTGCGGTCCCAGGGCGAGCGCTCCGTCGTCCCGCTCTGCCCGTTCATCAAGGCCTGGATCGGCAAGCACCCCGAATACCAGTCGTTGGTGCAGCAGGACTGAGGCCCACCCAAGTGTGGCTAGGCAAACATTGCTGGTGACGGGCGCCGGCTCGACATACGCTGACAGTCATGAAGATGAGCGCCGCCCTTGAAGAGAAGTTCAACGCGCAGATCACCCTCGAGTTCGAGTCGTCGATGGTCTACCGCCAGCTCGCGATCGAGATGGAGGACCAGGACCTGCCCGGCATCGCTGCCTGGCTGCGACACCAGGCGGACGAAGAGGTCATGCACGCCAACAAGTTCATCGATCACCTCAGCGCTCGCGACAACCACCCGCTGATCGGCGCCATCGCCGCGCCGAAGGTCAGTGTCACGACCGTGCTCGATGTCTTCGAGGCCGCGTTCGCCCACGAGCAGAAGGTGTCCGAGGCGATCCGGGAGCTCTACAAGGCGACGGAGCAGGAGGGCGATCTCGACTCACGACCACTGCTGCTGTGGTTCCTCGCCGAGCAGGTCGAGGAGGAGTCGACGGTCGACGAGCTCGTCAACCGGCTCAAGCTGATCAACAACGACGGTCCGGGCCTGCTGCGCCTCGACGAGGACCTTGCCCAGCGTCCGACCACGACCACGGAGAACACCGCAGCGAAGTGAAAGCTCAGGGGAGCAACCCGTTCAGCGTCTCCAGCCACGCTCGTGGCTGGTCCAGGTGCAGGTCGTGGCCGGCGCCGGAGATCGTCACATGTTCGACCTGCTCGCGCCGGAGCATGCGTTCCACCTGCTCCGAGGGTATGGCGCTGCGCTCCGCGACCACCAGGTATGTCGGGACGCTGACGCTCTCCCAAGCGCGCCAGCGGGGTAGCACGAGGACCGCGCGCAGCGTCTCGACCAGCACGTCGGCGTCCCAACAGGGCGCCAGCCCGCCGGCGTCGAACTGCAACCCGTCCGCCCACGCGTCACCCGCACCCGGGCTGCCGCCGAAGAAGTCGATGAACGCGTCCCGGTCCGGGAAGGACTCCGGCCAGCTGCGCAACCAGCGCTCCACCGGTGCGAGTGCAGCATCACCGCCGCCACCGACGCCCGCCTCAACCATCACCAATCTGCTGACCAGATCAGGGTTTTCGGCTGCAACGAGCATCGCGGTGTGACCACCCGTCGACTGCCCGACGAGCGTCACCGGTCCCCCGCCGAGCCGCTCGATCAGCGCCACGACGTCCTCGACGTGGGCGGCTCGGGTCACGTCCTGCGGCATCCGGGTCGAATGCCCGTGGCCACGCTGCTCGAGGGCGACGACCCGGTGCGACCCGCTCAGCGCGCGCATCGTCGCCGACCACTCCTGTGCGGTGCCCGCGAGACCGTGCAGCAGCACGACGGGGTGATCGCCCGCACCGGCCTCGGCATACGCCAACCGGACCGGACCGCGCGAGAAGGAGCGCCAGGCAGCAGGTCCGATCACCCGAGCGATTATGTCGACCCGCGCATCCGGCGTGCACACCGCCCGTCGTCGGTCAGGGGCAGCGACCGGCCAGCACGCAGAACTCGTTGCCCTCGGGGTCGGTGAGCACCACCCAGCTCTGCTCACCCTGCCCGACGTCCGCGCGACGCGCACCGAGCCCGAGCAGCCGCTCGACCTCGGCCGCCTGGTCACGATCGGTGGGGTTGAGATCGAGGTGCAGCCGGTTCTTGACCACCTTGCCCTCAGGCACCGGCGCGAAGGTGAGCGTCGGCGGCACCGGGCCCGGGCGTCGCTTGCCCTCCGGCACCTGCGGCGAACCGATCATGACGATCTCGTCGTCCTCGTCCTGCACCTCGTAGCCCAGGACAGCGCACCAGAAGCCGGCCAGGGCGTGCGGATCGGCACAATCGATCGCGAGCTCGGTGAATTTGCTGGCCATGCGGTCCTCCGGTGTCGGGGTGTGTCACACCGCTCGGCGATCATTCGTCGTACTGGCGGCTGCCCCCAGTGTGCCGCACCAGCAATTGACTTTTCTCGAACATTTGTTCGATCATGGATCGATGACCGCACCGACCGCGACCCGCATGGCGCAGTTGCACGAACTGCTGCAGCGCCAGGAGACGACACCCGCAGCGAGCAGTGTCCCGGTGCACCCCGAGCTGGCACCGCTCTTCCCCCGCGGGCTGCGTGCGGGTGCGGTCTATGCCCTGCACGGCTCGATGAGCGCCGCGCTCGCCCTGCTCGCCGGCCCGTCGATGGCGGGCTCCTGGTGCGGCGTGGTCGGGGTCCCGGACCTGGGCGTCGAAGCAGCGGCCGACTGGGGTGTCTGGCTCGACCGGCTCGCGCTGATCCCCCGCGTCGCCGCCGAGGACTGGACGTCGGTGGTCGCCGCACTGGTCGAGGTGAGCGCGCTGGTCGTCGCAACACCGCCGAAGCACATCTCCCCCGGTGAGGTCTCCCGGCTGCTCGCCCGGTTGCGCACCAGCGGCAGCACGCTGGTGGTGCTGGGTGACTGGCCGCGGGCCGCCGCCACGCTCACCGGGCGGATCGTGCGGTGGGACGGGCTGTATGACGGGCACGGCCATCTCTCCGGCGGCGCGTTGCGCTTCGAGGTGACCGAGCGCCACCAGAACCGCCACGTCGAGCTGGAAATGCCGGTGCGGCCGTGATCAGCAAAAACCCGGTCCGCGTGATGATGCTCTGGTGCCCGGGGTGGTCGGTGCTGGCGGCCCGCCTGGTGCAGGGCATCGCCGCGGACCAGGCCCTGGCGCTCACCGATCGCGGCATCGTGGTGGCCTGCTCCGCCGCCGCCCGGCTCGAGGGTGTCACCACCGGCCTGCGTGTCCGGCAGGCGCAGCACCGCTGCCCCGACCTGATCGTGCTGCCGCACGATGTGGTCGCCGAGGCACGGGCCTTCGAGCCGATGCTGCGTGCCGTGGAGGAGAAGATCCCGAACGTCCATGTCGTCCGGCCCGGCCTGGCCGCGGTGCGTGCGCAGGGTGCCGGCCGCTTCTACGGCAGCGAGCGTGCCGCCGCGCACTCCCTCCTGGAGCACCTGCACCGCTTCACCGAGCACGAGCTACGGCTTCCGGTCGACCTGCGGATCGCGGTGGCGGACGGCCTGTTCACCGCCGAACAGGCAGCCTGCTCCAGCTCCGCGACCGACCCGCTCACGATCATCCCGGCCGGCGACTCACCCGCCTTCCTGGCCGGCCTCCCGGTGGCCGTCGCCTGCGACAAGAAGCTGGACAACCTGCTGCAACGTATGGGTATTCGCACCCTGGGCGACCTGGCGAAGTTGCCCCGTGGTCAGGTGCACGCGCGCTTCGGCGCCACCGGCCTGCGCGCACACCAGCTCGCCTGCGGCGAGGATGCTCCGGTCCTCAGCCCACGTGTCGTGCCACCCGAGCTCGGGATGCACGTCGCCTTCGACCCACCGGCAGCGGAGATCGACCGGGTGGTGTCACGTTGCGAGCCGGCCGCCGCCGGGTTCGCCCAGCTGCTCACCCGCTCCGCGCTGATCTGCACGGAGATCCGGGTGACCATCCAGTTGGAGCCGGATGCGCTCTTCGAGCGACTGTGGCGGCACCCGTGGCAGTTCGGCAAGGTCGAGGTGCTCGACCGGATCCGTTGGCAGCTGGAAGATCTCGCCTCCGAAGCCAGCACCGTCGACGATGACTCACTGGGCGCGTCCGTGCTGTCGGTGCAGGTTCTCCCGGAGTCCGTCGACGATGCCGAGCATCACGCGCAAGGACTGTGGGGCGACCGGCCGGACGAGAAGGTGGAGCACACTCTGACCAATCTGCAGCACCGTCTCGGACATGAGGCCGTGTTGACCAGCACCGTCACGGGCGGTCGCCTGCTGCACGAGCGACGCGTGCTGCGCCCGTGGGGCGATGCCCTTCCCACGCTCCGGGAGCGTCGCGTCGAGCAACCCTGGCCGGGCACCGTTCCCGGGCCGGCACCCGCCACCGTCTTCACCAGCGCGGGCCAGGTGCAGGTGCTCACCGCCACCGGTGAGCCGGTGACGGTGGACGAGCGCGGCGCGGTCAGCGGCATACCCGCTTGGTTGCGGTTACCTGCGGATCGCAGACGCATCGAGCAATGGGCGGGGCCGTGGCCGATCCGGCAGCGTTGGTGGCGGAAGGTAAGGCAACTCAACCGTTTTCAGCTGGTCGACAATTCTTCGTCCGCCTGGCTGTTGCTGGCCGACGGCAGCACCTGGTTCGCCGAGGCGAGGTACGACTGATGGGTTGGAGCAACCCCGCCATCCCGTGGTCGCAGCTGGAGCAGGCACTGTCCCGCGGCATCCGACCGGAGGACCGAAGCGTTCGCGGCCGCCCCGCCGACAGCGGGGACGGACCGGCCTTCTCCCGGAAGCGGAAACCGTTCCGGCCCTCGGAGCTCGGCGAGCAGGCCGGGCCCGTGGTGCCGTATGCCGAGCTGCACGCGCACTCCCACTACAGCTTCCTCGACGGGGCCGCCGCACCCGAGGATCTGGTGACCGAAGCTGCACGGCACCGGTTGCACGGCATCGCCATCACCGACCACGACGGCCTCTACGGCATCGTGCGATTCGCCGAGGCTGCCGAAAGCTACGGCTTGAGAACTGTTTTCGGCGCCGAGCTGTCACTAGGTCTCACCGCCCCGCAGAACGGCGTACCCGACCCCGAGGGCACCCACCTGCTGGTGCTCGCGCGAGGCACCGAGGGTTACCGGAGACTGGCCAAGGCGATCACCGAGGGACAACTCGCCGACACCGCGGAGAAGGGCAAACCCCTCTACGACCTCGCTGCGCTGGCCGAGGAAGCAGCAGGGCAGTGGGTGGTCCTCACCGGTTGCCGCAAAGGCAGCGTCCCCAGCGCACTCGCCCGACACGGGCAGGAAGCTGCCGTTGCCGAGTTACATTCCCTGCAGGACCTTTTCGGCAGGGACAACGTCTTCGTCGAGCTCACCGACCACGGTGACCCGGGCGACAGCGCAACCTGTGACCGGCTCGCGGACGTGGCAAGTGCCGGGGGCGCACTCACCGTCGTCACCAATGCGGTGCACTATGCCGATCCCGAGCAATACCCACTGTCCACTGCACTTTCCGCGGTCCGCTCCCGACGCAGTCTGGAAGAGCTGGACAGCTGGCTGCCGGCACACGGCGCGGCATACATCCGCAGCGGCGCGGAGATGGCGCAGCGCATGCGCCGCTTCCCCGGTGCGGTCGAGCGGACCGTCGAGATCGCCGACGACCTGGCGTTCAGCCTGCGTGCAGCGTCACCGCACCTGCCGCGACAGGAGGTGCCACCCGGGCACACCCCGATGAGCTGGTTGCGTGAGCTGACCATGCGAGGCGCCGCCGAGCGGTATCAACGCGACGACGAAGTGGCACACGCACGCATCGAGCGTGAGCTGAATGTTATTGAGAAGAAGGACTTCCCGGGATATTTCCTGATCGTGCACGAGATCGTGCAGTTCGCGAGGAGCCGCGGCATACTGTGTCAGGGTCGGGGGTCGGCAGCGGCATCTGCGGTCTGCTACGTCCTGGGCATCACGGTGATCGACCCGATCTTCTACGAGTTGCCCTTCGAGCGCTTCCTGTCCGAGCTGCGCGAGGAGGCCCCCGACATCGATGTCGACTTCGACTCGGGCCGGCGCGAGGAGGTGATCCAGCACGTCTACGCCCGCTACGGCCGCCGTAATGCGGCGCAGGTCGCCAATGTCGTCACCTACCGCCCCAAGAACGCCGTGCGCGACATGGCCAAGGCGCTCGGCGCGAGCCAGGGACAACAGGACGCCTGGTCCCGCCAGGTCGAGCGGTGGGGTGCGGAGATCGCCAGCCAGGACCACGACATCCCGGCGCCCGTCATCGAGCTGGCCCGGCAGGTGCTGAGCTACCCGCGGCATCTCGGCATCCACTCCGGTGGCATGGTGCTGACCGATCGGCCGGTCAGCGAGGTGTGCCCGATCGAGCGCGCGCGGATGACGGATCGCACTGTCCTGCAATGGGACAAGGACGATTGTGCCTGGATGGGATTGGTGAAGTTCGACCTGCTCGGTCTCGGCATGCTGGCCGCCCTGCAGCACACCTTCGACCTGGTGGAGCGGCACACCGGGGAGCAGTGGCGCATCGAGACGTTGCCGCGCAACGAGCCCGGTGTCTACGACATGCTGTGCCGCGCCGACTCGATCGGGGTCTTCCAGGTGGAGAGCCGCGCCCAGATGGGCACGCTCCCCCGGTTGAAGCCGCGGTCGTTCTACGACCTGGCGGTCGAGATCGGGCTCATCCGCCCCGGACCGATCCAGGGGGGCGCGGTGCACCCCTACATCCGGCGGCGCACCGGCAAGGAGCCGGTCACCTATTCGCATCCGCTGCTGGAGCCGGTGCTGGAGCGCACCCTCGGTGTGCCGCTCTTCCAGGAGCAGCTGATGCAGATGGCGATCGCGGTCGGTGACTGCAGCCCGGCCGACGCCGACCTGCTGCGGCGGGCGATGGGGTCCAAGCGCGGGGTCGAGCGGATCGACTCGCTGCGCACCAAGCTGTATGCCGGGATGGCCCGCAACGGCATACCCCAGGAGACCGCCGATGAGATCTACACCAAGATCGAGGCCTTCGCCAACTTCGGTTTCGCCGAGTCGCACGCGCTCAGTTTCGCGGTGCTGGTCTATGCCAGTTCCTGGCTCAAATTGCATTACCCGGCAGCGTTTCTGGCCGGCCTGCTGCGCTCGCAACCGATGGGGTTCTACTCACCGCAGACGCTGACCGGCGATGCGCGCCGGCACGGCGTCGAGGTGCTGTCCCCCGACCTGACGCGCTCCGCCATCCATGCCGAGTTGGAGCCGGACTCCCCCGACGCGGCGCAGCGCCGTGGTGGCGGCGACGAGTGCCTGCGCGACCACACCCAGGAGGAGATCGGCGACTTCGACCCGGACGCACCACCGGACTGGCAGGAGCACCGACGCGACTGGCACTTCGCGGTGCGACTCGGGCTGGCCGACATCACCGCGCTCGGCGAGGCAGCCGCCGAACGCATCGTGCGATCCCGTGATCTCGACGGGCCGTTCACCGATCTGGCCGACCTGGCGCGACGGGGCGACCTGGACACCGAGCAGATGGAGGCACTTTCGCTGTCCGGCGCACTCGACCCACTGACCGGGTCACGGCGCGACGCGCTGTGGCGCTCGGCGGAGGCGGCGTCGATCCGCGGCGACCAGTTGCCGGTGCGGGTCGCCTATCAGCCGCCGCTGTTGCCGGAGCTGTCCATCGGCGAGCTGCTGATGCACGACCTGCAGGCGACCGGGATCAGCCCCGGCGACCACCCGATCCGGCACGTCCGTGCCGATCTGGACGCACGTGGCGTCCTGCCGATCGAGCAGCTGAAAGGGTTCCAGACCGGGCGCCGGGTGGAGGTCGGCGGCGTGATCACCCACCGGCAACGGCCGGCGACGGCGGGTGGGATCACCTTCGTCAACGTCGAGGACGAGTCCGGGATCCTGAATGTCATTGTTTCGCGCGGTGTTTGGCACCGTTATCGCCGCATCGCGCGCGCCTCGCCGGCCATGGTGGTGCGCGGGATCCTGGAGCGCTCCGAGGACGGCGTCACCAACCTGCTCGCGGACCGCCTGGAGCACCTCACGATCCACGTGCGCACCAAGTCCCGCGACTTCCAGTGACGACAGATGATCTCAACCGCGGACCCGTGCCAGGAAGACCCATTCCTTGCCCGGCCGGTCCGGTGCATCCCGGACCTCGACGACGTCGAAGCCGTGCGTGTCGAGGTCGTGCACGAGTTCGTCATACTCGCGAAAACGCAGTGTCGACGCGGATTCGATCACGTCTCCGTCCATCACCGTCACGGATTCGAACGTCACGAGCGGCAGCGCCACCTCGGTCACGGTGCGGCTGACGACGGAGCGCTTGCCATCGGGATGGATCCTCGCGGTCTCCGGCACCTCCCACGTCTCCCAGTCACGCACCTCGGGTCGTCGTGTCTCGAAGACGAACCACCCGCCACCGGCCAACACCCCACGTATGGCGCCCAACGTCAGCACCCAGTCCGCGTCGTCCACGAAGACCTGCGCGACGTTGCCGGTCATCATGGCGAGATCCGCACCGCTCACCCGCCCGGCAAGCGCCGTCGCGTCGCCCTCGACCCACGTGACACCGTCGGAGTACGGCTTCGACCGCGCCACGCCGAGGGACGCAACCGCCGGGTCCACACCGACCACCTCGAGACCACGTTCCGCGAGAAGCACTGCGAGACAGCCGGTTCCGCAGCCGACGTCGACGACACGATGGGCGTCCAGCTCCTCGACGATCGCCGCGTAGACCTCCAGGTCGCTACGGTCGTCGTCGAAGGCGTCATACAGGACGGCCAGGCGAGGATCGGCGAAGACAGCATCGGGTGCACGCATGCCACGACCGTATGGCGCCCGCATCATCACCGCACGCGATTTCCACGACGCACGCCTGGCCGGACTAGCCTGCGAACATGCTTACCGCGATCCACACACTCATCTATTCGTCGGATCCGCCTGCCACGCGGGCATTCTTCCGCGACGTGCTGCAGTGGCCGTTCGTCAGCGATGCGGCATCCAGCGAGCCGGGCAATGACCCCGGCGATGCTGCGAGCTGGCTCATCTTCGGCACCGGGCCGAGCGAGCTCGGCGTCCATCCGCTGATGCCGAGCGACGGCCGCGGCACGCCCCGGCACGAGATCAGCCTGGTCTGCGACGACATCGCCGCAACGGTCGCGGAGCTGACCGCTCGCGGCGCGCGTTTCCGCGGTGAGCCCGAGGACCGCGGTTACGGCATCGCCGCCGACGTCGAGGTACCCGGCACCAACGACATCCAGATCTACGAGCCGCGCCACACGGTCGCGTACGACCTGCCGAGGAACGCTTAGAGCAGCTGCGCGGCGGCCGATCTCGGCAGGCATTCACTCAGCGTCACGCCCTCGCACCCAGCCGGGGCTGTCAGTGGTCGATGTTCTACTGGACACATGATCGAGATGGCACAGCGAACGACACCTGGCACAGGAGCGGATCCCGCCCTGCCACAGGCTGATTCGCCTGCCAACGTCGCGATGAACGCCGCCCGCGAGGAGCTCGCGCTCATCAGTGCACAACTCAACGACGGGCACACCCAGCTGGTCACCCTCATGCGACGCGTGCTGGCCGAAGACCTGTGGTGCGGCGCCGGGTTCCGGTCACCGGAGCAATGGCTGACGGCGTATGCCGGGCTCACCTGGTCCTCCGCGCACGACATCGTCCGCATCGCCGAGCGCTGCGCCGACCTGCCCAGCATGCGCCGGCTGCTCGACGCCGGCCGGCTCACTCTCGGCCTGGCTGCCGTCATCGCCAAGTACACCCCAGCGGCCTACGACGCCGACGTCGCCGAGTTCGCGTCATACACGACAGTCACGCAGCTACGAAGGGCGTTGTGCCGCTATGAGTTCCACACCGAGGGGCCCGATTCGTCCTCCGCTGAGACGACGGACGGCACCACGGACCAGGACAGTGTGGTGCTGCCGGGCGAGGCCGCCGACGACGAGGAGCAAGTGGCCGCCGCCTCCGACGCGGCCGCAGACCGCGCGCCGGACCAGTTCGACCCGACAACTGCGCCGCCACGCCTCGACATGCATTACACCGCGGGCCGATTCCACCTCACCTACGACGCGCCCGCCGACATCGGGGCGCTCGTCGAGCAGGCGCTGCTGGAGGCCAAGGACACCCTCTTCCACCTGGCCACACCCACCGACCGGGCCACGAACCACAAGACCGACCCCGGCACCACCGCGTGCGGCAAGAACCCGACCGACCCGGCCACGTCACGCAAGGGCGCGACGTTCGGTGAGGCGTTCGGCCTGATGGCGCAACGCTCCCTCGATGCCGGTGCCCCGCTCGGACACTCTCGCGCCAGCCGCTACCGCGTCTATCTGCACCTGGACACCCTGGGCAACACCTGGATCAACAAGTCCTGTGCCCTGCCACCGTCGCTGCGGGCTCGCGTCCTGTGCGACGGGGTCATCCAGCCGATCTGGGAGGCCGAGGGCAAACCGGTCAGCGTCGGCCGCGCGCAACGGATCGTGCCGGCTCGGACCCGACGACTGCTGGAGGACCGCGATCGTGGCTGTCGGCATCCAGGCTGCCTCGCGATGCACCACCTCGAGGCTCACCACCTCGATCACTGGATCGACGGTGGCTCGACCGATGCCGACCGGATGATCATGCTCTGCCCCTACCACCACGACGAGCATCACCGAGGCACCTTCGTCATGGTCGGCGACCCGACAAGGCCAGGCGGTGTCACCTTCACGGCACGCGACGGGACGAAACTACGACCCGACTTCCGTGCCCACACTCCAACACCTGCGCCAGTCAGCCCCTACGCCGGACCGACGAACGAGAAGCTACAACTGTCTCTCGTCCGATTCGACCCGCACCGGCAGCCAGAGGGTCCGACGCCAGAACAACATCCGGACTCCTCGCCGCCCTAGGACACCCGCCGTTCCGCCGCAGTCACGGTCTGCTCCATCAACACCGCGATCGTCATCGGGCCCACTCCGCCGGGTACCGGCGTGATGTATGACGCCCGCGACGCCGCAGCCGAGAACTCCACGTCACCAACGTTTCCCGGGTTGTACCCGGCGTCCATCACGACCGCGCCCGGCTTGATCCACGCGCCGCGAATGAGCTCGGGGCGCCCGACCGCAGCCACCACGATGTCCGCCTCGGCGACGTGCGCGCCGAGGTCGACCGTCCGCGAGTGACAGAACGTGACGGTGGCGTCCCGCGCGAGCAACAGCAGTCCGACCGGCTTGCCGAGGATCGCGCTGCGGCCGACGACGCACACGCGTTTGCCGGCGATCGGTAGCTGGTAGGCGTCGAGCAGCCGAACAATGCCCTCCGGTGTGCAGGAGTGGAACCCCTCGGCGGACAGCCCCATTGCCGCGAAGCTGGCCATCGTCACGCCGTCGACGTCCTTGCCGGGAGCGATCGCCTCGAAGACCGCGATCTCGTCGACCTGAGCGGGCGCCGGGTGCTGCACGAGAATGCCGTCGACCGTGTCGTCCTCGGACAACGCGCGCACCGCGGCGACAGCCTCCGCGGTGGTCGTCTCGGCAGGTAACTGCACGCGGCGGGACTCCAGCCCGAGCTGCCCGGCACGCCGTTGCTTCATCCGCACGTACGTGTGCGACGCGGGGTCGTCGCCGATCAGCACCGTGGCGAGGCAGGCCGGACGTCCCTGCGCTGCAGCGAAATTCGCGGCTCGTTCGGCGACCTCACCGAAGATCTTCCGGGACACGGCAGCGCCGTCCAGGATCTGTGCGGTAGTGGCCATCAGTCGACTCCTCGGATAGGAGTCGTACCCAGGCGGGCGATACGACGAACTCACACTCCCCGGTGGTGACCCACCCGTCGCCAGTCGTGTTGCCACCAGGGTAGCGAACCGCCGACGCGCCGGTTGACGGTCCAGCCCACCGTTGACGGTCCAGCCCACCGTTGACGGCGAAACCGGCGGTTGACCCCGATATTGCGCCGTCAGCCGCCGTTTCGAGCGTCAGCCGCGAGCCGGGCGCCCGATCCGCTCACGCGGCCGGCGCGGGACCGGTAGTGTCGCCGACCCGCAACGTCACCGGCACGACCACATCGCTGACCGGATCGCCGGCCAGCAGCGCACGCACGGTCTCCCCCACGGTGCGGCCCTTGTCGAGCGGGTGCTGGTCGACGGTGGTGAGCGTTCGGGAGAACCACGGCAACGCCACTCCGTCCCAGCCGGTCACCGACAGGTCGTCGGGCACCCGCAGCCCCCGGTCGACCGCGGCCTGCACGACGCCCGCCGCGAGCAGGTCGCTCTGCGCGACGATCGCGGTGGGCCGCGACGGCGCGTCCAGCAACAGCCCGGCCGCGGCATACCCGGCGTCGAAGTCCGGCTCCTGCGCCTCGATCAGCGCGGCCGAGGCGAAGACGTCACGTACCCCGAACGCCCGGTCCCGGGTGTCCGGGAAGTGGCTCTGCCGGACCTGGGCGATGGTGCGAGGGCCGGTGCCGTTCCCCCACTTCAGCGGCATCATCACGTGACCGACCCGCCGGTGCCCCAGACCGTGGAGCAACTGCGCCACCTCCCGCGACGCGGCGCGCTCGTCGGCCGTGACCTGCACGATGCCCTCCCCACGCGGTGCGCCGGTGCCGACGATCGGGGTGCCGCGAGCCGCGAACTGCGCTGCCAACTCGTTGTTCTCGTCGCCACACAGCATGAAGACCGCGGCGTCCGCCGCGACCCGGGAGACCTGCGGACCGCTGTCACCGCTGCCCTCGGCGGAGTCCGGCAGCAGCAGCAGGCCGCAGCCCATCTCCCCGACCACCTGCGAGAGGCCGTCCAGCACGGACACGACATACGGGTCGCGGAAGGCGTGCAGGATGCGGCGCTCGACGACCGCCGCGATGACACCGCTGCGCCCCTGCCGCAGAGAAGACGCCATCGGGTCCGGCCCGCCGTACCCGAGCTGTACGGCGGCAGCGCGCACACGTGCGGCCGTGTCGGCGGCAACGGGCTTGTTGCCGCTGAACACCAACGACGCCGTCGAGATCGCGACACCGGCCAGTTCGGCGACGTCGCGGAGCGTCACCCGTGACGCGCCTCCGGCTTGACCTCCAACGGACATGAGGAGCAGACTATCGAATCGATTCGATCGAATCGATTCGACGACGCCGACAGAGCGAGAAGGAACGTCATGACCATGACCGAGCGGGGGGCAGCACCCGTCGCCACCCGACCGGCGATCGCGGACATCCGCAGGTCCTCGCTCGCCGTCACCGTCATGTTCGCACTCAACGGTGCGGCATTCGCGACCTTCGCATCGCGGCTGCCGGACGTGAAGTCCCTGCTCGCACTCTCCGCGGCCGGTCTCGGACTCTTCCTCATCGCCGGATCGATCGGCAGCGTCATCGGCCTGCCGATGTCCGGCTGGGTCACCGGCCGGCTCGGCTCCCGGGTCGCCGTACGCCTCGCACTGCTGGTCACGACGATGTCCTACATCGGCACCGCGGCCGCGGTCTCGGCCCACCTGCTGTGGCTGGCCGTGCCGTGCATGGCGGTCACCGGCTGGGGCATCGGGCTCTGGGACGTCGCGATGAACCTCGAGGGAGCGATCACCGAGCGCCACCTGCGGCGCTCGATCATGCCGCGCTACCACGCGATGTTCAGCGGCGGCACCGTGCTCGCCGCGCTCATCGGCGCGGGCGCCACCGCGGCCCGGGTCCCGGTGTGGCTGCACGTGGGACTTGTCATGTGTCTGATCGCAGCTGCCGGGATGTGGGCGTCCCGCGCCTTCAGCACGTTGCCCCGACTCGCCGACAAGGCGACCGAATCCCCCTCTGGCAAACAGGTTTCGCATCTCAGCGTCTGGCGCGACCCACGGGTCCTGCTCATCGGCGTCGTCACCCTGGTGGCCGCGTTCACCGAGGGCACGGCCAACGACTGGATGTCCATCGCCTTCGTCGAGGGTCATCACGTACCCAAGTGGGCGGGAGTGCTCGCGTTCGCCACGTTCCTCGCCTGTATGACGGCAGGGCGTCTCATCGGCACCCGCCTGCTCGACCGGTTCGGCCGGGTCCCGGTGCTGCGCGTCTGCTTCGCGCTCGCCATCCTCGGCTGTCTCGTCGTCGTGTTCGGTCCGACCGCCCTCGCGTATGCCGGCATCCTGGTCTGGGGTGTCGGAGTGTCGCTCGGCTTCCCGGTGGGCATGAGCGCGGCCGCCGACGACCCGGCCCGCGCGAACGCGCGCATCTCGGTGATCAGCACCATCGCCTACACCGCCTTCCTCGCCGGCCCGCCCCTGCTCGGCCTGCTGGGCGAACACGTCGGCGTGCTGCACGCCATGCTCGCCGTGGGTGCCGCCGCGACGGTCGCGCTCGCCCTCGTCCCGGTCGTCCGCGAGCCCGACAGCACATCCGCCACCTCTTGATCGACCGGCAACCACTCCATCCTTTCTGCCGAGAGCAGAAAGGATGGAGTTCGCGCGCGCCCCGGGGTTAGCGTCGATCCATGGGTGAAGTGCGACAACTCCGGCAAACTCCGACGGTCGAGCCGCTCTGGCGGGATGTCCTCGGCGCCCAGTTGCGCCTGCTGCGCACCCGCAGGCACCGCACGATCACCACGACCGCCCGCCGGGCCGGCATCTCCGCCCAATACCTCTCCGAGGTGGAGCGCGGCCGCAAGGACCCGTCCTCGGAGATCGTGGCGGCCATTGCCGGCGCCCTCGACAGCACGGTCGCCGAGATCACCGACCTCACGACCCGCGAACTGCGCCGGGCCACCGCGCAGCAGGCCCGGGCCGAGCAGCTCCTCGAGCTGCGCAGCACGGCCCACCGGTCCGCGACGTCGATCCGCGGGCCGGTGGCGCTGGCCGCCTGAGACGCTCACTGGCTGCGGTAGGCCATCACTTCGTCCGCGAGCCCGTAGTCCACCGCCGCCTGCGGCGTGAAGATCCGGTCCCGGTCGGTGTCCTTGCGCAGCGCCTCGACGGTGCGGCCGGTGTGCCGGGCCAGCACCTCCTCCGCTTCCGACCGCAGCCGGATCACCTCGTCGGCCGCCAGGATGATGTCGGGTATGGCGCCCCGACCGCTCCCGGACGGCTGGTGCAACAACACCCGGGAGTGCGGCAGCACGCTGCGCTTGCCGGGCTTCCCGGCCGCCAGCAGGATCGCGGCCGTCGAGCACGCCTGTCCGACACACGTCGTCGCGACCGGGGAGCGGACGAACTGCATCGCGTCATACACCGCGAAGGTCGCGGTCAGCGATCCCCCCGGCGAGTTGATGTACAGGTTGATCTCCTGGTCCGGCGCCGTCGACTCCAGGTGCAGGATCTGCGCGATCAGCGCGTTCGAGACGCCGTCGTCGATCTCGGTGCCGAGGTAGACGATCCGTTCGGCGAGCAGGTGACTGTAGACGTCCATCACCCGGTCACCACGCGGTGAGGAGGCGATGACGTTCGGGATGGTGTAGGAACTCATGATGCTGAAACCCCCAGTCCTACAGGAGTTTTCCGTGGTTTGATGTTGCCCAGGTCGTCGATGACCTGGTCGATGAAGCCGTAGTGGACGGCCTGCTCCGCGGTGTACCAGCGGTCCCGCAGCGAGTCCTCGAAGACCCGCGTCAGGGGCTGCCCGGTCAACTCGGCGGTGATGCCCAGCACCGTGTCCCGGGTATGGCGCAGGTCGTCGGCCTGCAGCTCGATGTCGACGGCGGTTCCCCCGAACCCCGCACTGCCCTGATGCATCAGGATCTTGGAGTGCGGCAGCGCGTAGCGCTTCCCCTTCTGCCCGGCGGTCAGCAGGAATTGCCCTGCGCTGCAGGCGAGTCCGAGCGCCAGCGTGGACACGTCGTTGGGGATCGCACGCATCACGTCCATGATGGCGAGCATCGCCGGGACAGAGCCGCCGGGCGAGTTGATCCAGAAGCTGATGTCGGCGCGGGGATCGGCGGCGGAGAGCAGGTAGAGCTGCGAGATGAGCCGGGTGCCGATCTCGTCGTCGAGGGCGGTGTCGAGCACGATGACGCGCTGGTCCAGCAGGTGTTCGGCGACCTGTCGGCTGAGTGGGTGTGGTGGCCTGGGTTGTTCTTCGGTCATGTTTCGAGCATCGGCGAAACACACTGTGCAGCACCAGGTTTCGCTGCTGTCGGCAGCGATCCCGTACGATCGCGGCATGACCATCGACCAGCAGCGCACGGATCTGGCACCTGACGGGATCCTGGTCGCCGCCATCAACCTCGGCAACCCGGTGCTCGCTCAGGGGAACCCCGACGACCCGCAGGGAGTCACGGTGGATCTCGCCCACGAGGTCGCCCGGCGGCTCGGCGTCGACGTCCGGTTCAGCTGTTTCGACGCCGCCCGCAAGTCGTTCGCCGAGCTCACCGAGGGCGCAGCCACCATCGCGTTCCTCGCCGACGAGCCCGCACGCGCGGCGGAGGTCACCTTCACCCGGCCGTACGTCCTCATCGACGGTGTGTATGCCGTCCCCGGCTCGTCGTCATACCGCTCCCCGGCCGAGATCGACGCGCCGGGCGTGCAGATCGGCGTCAAGCAGGGTTCGGCATACGACCTCTTCCTCACCCGCACCCTGCAGCACGCCACCATCGTCCGCGGAGCGGACGGCACCACGGTGTTCGGCGAGCAGGGGCTGGACGTCGCGGCGGGCATTCGCGAACCGGTCACGGCATACGTCGGCGCGCACCCCGATCTGCGCCTGATCGATGAGCCGTTCATGCAGATCCGCCAGTCGGTCGCGACCCGGCGGACGGCCGACCCGGCGACGACCAGCTGGCTGAACGACCTGCTCGACGAATTGCTCGCCGGCGGCTTCGTCCGCGAGGCGTTGCGGGCTTCGGGCCAATTAGTTGGTCTCGCCGCGGGCCGCTGAGGGCGCCGCTGCCGCTGCCCGGTAGGTGTCCACGCCGTCGGCCCGCCCGTCGGCCAGCACGCCGTCCCGGACGAGGACCGCAAGATGGGCGGCCGTTTCGGCGACGGCGAGGTACTGGTTGCCCGCGTCGAGCTCGGCGAAGTGCTTCTCGTGCCGGGTCCACGTCAGGGCACGCGCCACCTCGTAGACCGTTGTCGCGCCACCACCGACGGCTTCGGCCGTCGCGTCCAGCCGCAGCCGGTGGTGCTCGGCGAGCTCGTCGGCGCGCCGGTGCGAGCGGGCGCCCAGCGCTCCGTGTGCGGGCAGCACGGCCAGGTCCGGAAGCTGACGCACCACCTGCAAGGACTCCAGGAACGCCGCGAGCGCAAGCGGGTCCCGGGGCACTTCGAGGCCGATCGACGGTGTGATCCTCGGCAGCACATGGTCCCCCGCGAACAGCAACCCGGCCTGTTCGTCCAGGAACACCAGGTGGCCCCGGGTGTGACCGGGGGTCGGAACCGCCCGCAGGGTTCGGTCCCCGACGGCGAAGTCGGTGGGGGCGTCGATCCACTCGTCGGGCAGGCCGTACTCCGAGGTCGGCCGCGGCGGCCGGGCGGCCAGCAGCGGACGGAGTTCGTGCGCACCCCACCGCGAGAGCCAGGGGTCCTCGACACCCGAACCGGCCCCGTCCACCGCGGCCTCGATGCTTTCCCGCTCGCCCGCACCGATCAGCACCCGGGTGCCCAGCAGCGACCGCAGCCGGATGGCGAGCGTGTAATGATCCCGGTGCATGTGCGTGACGAGCACCCGGTCGATCTGGCCGAGGTCGAGGTCGAGCTGCGCCAGG
Organism: Flexivirga oryzae; assembly: GCF_014190805.1. Taxonomy (NCBI): domain Bacteria; kingdom Bacillati; phylum Actinomycetota; class Actinomycetes; order Micrococcales; family Dermacoccaceae; genus Flexivirga; species Flexivirga oryzae. Next base: position 74,070 of record NZ_JACHVQ010000006.1, read on the forward strand.
CCCCGCTCCAGCACCTGCTGCCCCGGGCCGAAGGACCAACCCGAATCGATCAGGGTCGCTCGATCACCGTGCCTGAGCACGTAGACGTTGATCGCACGTAGCCCGTCCTCGGGCAGCGGCAGCGGGATCCGGAACACGCCCGGGGCGGCCTGCTCCACGACTTCATCGGTCCACGGGCCCGAACCTTCGTGTCCTTCAGTGTTCGTCGGCACTGTGTCTCCCTCCGCGCCCCGGGGCGGGCGTTGTATGGCGAAACTATCAACTGCCCAGATCCGTGCGGACCCAGGATGTGGGTGAACCGGTCGCATGCAACGCTGGGACCATGCCCAACCGACTCCGGGACTCACGGTCGCCATACCTCCTGCAGCACGCCGACAACCCGGTGGACTGGTGGGAATGGGGACCCGAGGCGCTGCAGGAGGCCGCCGAGCGCGACCTGCCGATCCTGTTGTCCGTCGGGTATGCCGCCTGCCACTGGTGCCACGTCATGGCGCACCAGTCGTTCGAGGACGCCACCGTGGCCGCCGCGATCAACGACTCGTTCATCGCGATCAAGGTCGACCGGGAGGAGCACCCGGACATCGACGCCGCCTACATGACGGCGACCACGGCCATGACCGGCAACGGCGGGTGGCCGATGACGTGCCTGCTGACACCCGACGGCAAGCCGTTCTTCGCCGGCACCTACCTGCCGAAAGCGCAGTTCCTGCAATTGCTCTCGGCCGCGTCCCACGCGTGGGCGAACCAGCGCGACCAGGTCCTCGCCTCGGGCGAGCACATCGCGACCCAACTCGCGGCGGCCACCGACCGGGGCACATCCGTCCCGATCACCGACGAGCAGGCGCGGGCGTCCGTCGCGACCCTGCAGCAGTCGTATGACGACACGTATGGCGGCTTCGGCGGGGCTCCCAAGTTCCCGCCGACGATGGTGCTGGAGTTCCTGTTGCGCCACCACGCGCGCACCGGCGACGAGAGCTGCCTGCGGATGGCCGAGCACACCTGCGCCGCGATGGCACGCGGCGGGATCTACGACCAGTTGGCGGGCGGCTTCGCGAGGTACAGCGTCGACGCGACCTGGACGGTGCCGCACTTCGAGAAGATGCTCTACGACAACGCCCAGTTGCTGCGCGTCTACGCCCACCTGTGGCGGGCGAACCTCGATCCGCTCGCCGCCCGGATCGCCACGGAGACAGCGGAATTCATCATCCGCGACCTCGGCACCCCCGAAGGCGGTTTCGCCAGCGCCTTGGACGCCGACACCGACGGGGTGGAGGGTGCGACCTACGTCTGGACACCGGGCGAGCTGCGCGCCGCGCTCGGCGAGGACGACGGCAACCGCGCGGCGGAGTTGCTCGATGTGACCGCAGCGGGCACCTTCGAGCACGGCCGGTCCACCCTGCAACTCCCCCAGGACCCCGAGGACGGAGCGTGGTGGGAGACGACCCGGACGGACCTGCTCGCCGCACGGGCGGAGCGCGCCCAGCCCGCGCGCGACGGCAAGGTGGTGACCTCGTGGAACGGCCTGGCCATCAGCGCACTGGCCGAGGCCTCGATGATCCTGCGTGTGCCCGAATGGCTCGATGCCGCAGTGCGATCCGCGGAGTTCATCCTCGACCGGCACCTGGTCGACGGCAGGCTGCGGCGCAGCTCGTTGGACGGGTCGGTCGGCGCCGCGCCGGGCGTCGCGGACGACTACGGCAACTTCGCCGAAGCGCTGCTGACCCTGCACCAGGCGACCGGCGAACACCGCTACCTGACGCTCGCCCAGGACCTGCTGGCGACCGCGACCGAGATCTTCTCCGAACCCTCCGGCGGCTTCCACGACGCCGCGGCGGACGGCGAGCAGCTGTTCTTCACCCCGCGCGGTGCCGGCGACAACGCCGAGCCGTGCGGGACCTCGAGCCTGGCCGGCGCGCTCCTCGTCCTCAGCGCGCTGACCGGCGACCCTGCGCCACGGGAGCGTTCGGAGCAAGCCGTGGCTGCGATGGGCCAAATCGCCACGGAGGCACCGCGATTCGCCGGTTGGGCGCTGGCGGTCGCCGAGGCACAGCTGGCCGGCCCGGTGCAGGTGGCGGTCGTCGGCGACGGACGCGCCGCCCGCGGTCTGGTCCGATCCGCGTGGGAGGCGCCCTCCGCCGGCGCGGTCGTCGTGGCAGGTCCCCCGGACTCGGCGCAGAGCCCGTTGCTGGCCGATCGTCCGCTGGTCGACGAGCGGCCGGCGGCATACGTCTGCCACGGCTTCGTGTGCGCAGCCCCGGTCACCGACCGGGACGAGCTGCTGCAGCAGCTACGCGGTCCCGCCGCGCAGTAGCCGGGATCCGTTGCGCCAGAGCACGTCCCGCATCCAGTCGTCGCCGAGGTCGAGGCGCGCGAGGGCCGTCAGCTGGTGCGCGTACGGGTAGGGGATGTTGGGGAAGTCCGACCCGAGGACGACGCGATCCCGCAACTCGCCCAACCGCGCCGCATAGCCGTCGGGCAACGGCGCGAAGCGATCGGTGAAGTCGGTGGCGACCATCGTCGTGTCGAGATGGACGTTGTCGTAACGCTCCACCAGGTCGGCGAACTCGTGATACTCCGGCATACCGGCGTGCGCGATGACGAGCGTCAGCCGCGGATGCCGCGCCAGCACTCGTGCAACGCGCTGCGACCCGGTGAACTCCCCTGCGATCGGCGCGGACCCGGCATGTATGACGACAGGCACGCCCGCCTCCGCCAGCAGCGACCAGGCAGGATCCAGCAACTCGTCGTCCGGTGCGTACCGTCCGACCTGCACGTGCATCTTGAACAGCCGGGCCCCCGAATCCAGCGCCTGCGCGACATAGCTGCCGACATCCGGCTCCGGGTAGAGGGTCGCGCAGTGAACGCCGTCCGGCACCCGGCGGGCGAAGTCCGCGTTCCACTCGTTGAGCCAGCGCGCCATGCCCGCCTTGTGCGGGTAGGTCAGCGCCGGGATCTGCCGCACGCCGAAGCCGCGCAGCACCGCCAGCCTGGTCGCCTCGTCGAAACGGTAGGTGATCGGCCACGCCGTCCCGTAGTGCTCCAGGGCGCCGTCGAAGTACGCCCACACCTTGCGCAACATCGGCTCGGGCAGGAAGTGCACATGGATGTCCGCCAGCCCCGGGAGCCCGAGGGCATCCAGGTAGCCCGGGATCTCCGCGTCGCCGACGGGTCCGCTCGTCGTCATACCGATCCCCACACGCTCGACATGATCGCAACCTAACCACAGCCACGACGGCGCGCTGGAGTTGAATGGGCGCATGGATCAGCAACGTGAGGTGCTCACCTGGGACATTTTCGGCAGTGCGAGCCGCGAGCTGGCTCAGACGATCTACGACGACGGCTACCGCCCTGACCTGATCATCTCGATCGCGCGTGGTGGTCTGATCCCGGCGGGGGCGATCAGTTACGCCCTCGGCATGAAGAACGTGCACGTGCTCAACGTCGAGTTCTACACCGGTGTCGACGAGCGCCTGCCGATGCCCGTGATGCTGCCGCCCGTCCCCCAGCCCGTGGATCTGTCGGGTGCGACGGTGCTGATCATCGATGACGTCGCCGACACCGGCGGGACGCTCGACCTGGTGCGCAAGTTCTGCGAGGGTCACGTCAAGGAGACCCGCTGCGCCGTCATCTACGAGAAGTCGCGCTCGATGGTCAAGTGCGAATACGTCTGGAAACGCACCGACCAGTGGATCGACTTCCCCTGGTCCAGCCAGCCGGAGATCGGCTGACCCGGCCGCCTCACCTCACTCGGGATCCGGGCGTCCGCCGAAGTCCCATCGGTGCACCTCGGGCTCAGCACCGTCGCCGGCACCGAGCACCGCCCGCGCCGCGCGGGCGTCATCCACCTGGACGAGCGCGGCAGTGCCGAGTCGACCGCCGCCACTGTCGGACAGCAACCCCCCGCACGCAATGACCGCGTCCGGATCCTGCGGCTGACCGACCCGATGCCCGCCGAGCCCGATCACCAGGAACCGGGGCGCGTCCGGTCGTGGGTTCGGGAACTCCCACATGGTCCGGCCCAGCAGGTCGTGCCATCGCCGGAGCATCACGTCCCGGAACACTCCCGCCTGCCAGTACGGCTCGTCGAGCGCGAACGCCCGAGCCGCAGCGGGTCCTGCGACGCGCACGATGTGGACGCTGCCGCTGACCGAGCCGTCAGCCCCGAACGTGGGTCCGCGCGCGATCAGGCGGTCGGCGAAGCGGTCCATGTAGGACCAGTGCTCCTCGCGGAGATCGTCACGCAGTAGTCCGGCACCGGCGCGGTCCCGGTGAAAACAGAAGAAGTCCACCGTCATACCCTCCATTTATTCCTATACGGCGTATAAGAACGCAGGTCACTATACGGCGTACAGTTGCCGTTGTGAAGGCCGAACGCGCGGGACGCGCACCACTGACCCCGTCCGGGATCCTGCGCACCGGCGTCGCGATCGCCGACGCGGACGGGCTCGCCGCGCTGTCCATGCGGCGGCTCGCCAAGGAGCTCGAGGTCACCCCGATGGCGCTCTACTGGCACTTCGCCGATCGCGACGCCCTGCTGGACGCGATGGCGGAGCAGGTGACGGCGGAGGCCCGGTTCAGCGACGACAGCCGTGCCGCCTGGGACCGGCGATACCGGGCCGTGTTGTCGACGCTCGTCGACCTGCTGCGCGCCCACCCCTGGATGGGGCGGCTGGTGATCGAGCGGCTGGTCCCGCTGCCGCACTACCTCGCGGCGCTCGAGATCCTGCTCGACAGCAGCGACGCGGCGGGTATCGAGGTGCACGACGCGGTCCTGCTGGCCCAGCAGTCCGTGCAGGCGATGGTGACGCTCGTGGAGTGCGAGCCGACCGCCCCGGGCGACCCGGCCACCTCGCTGGTGGAACTCGCCGATCTGCACACCGCACTGGACAATCTGCCCGACCGGGACTTTCCCCGGATCCGGGCCGCGGCAAGCGCATTGACCACCCCGCTCGATGTCGGCCGCTACTACCGCGTGGGCATCGACACCGTTGTTGCGGGGGTTCGCGCCGCGGCCCCGATCGGCTGACCGTGGCTCACCCCTGTGGCCGCACGAACGGGAAGGCGAGTGTCGCCTTGATGCTCGCGCCGGTGAGCATCATGACCAACCGGTCCACGCCCAGGCCCAGGCCGCCGGTGGGCGGCATGGCGTATTCGAGTGCGGCGAGGAACGCCTCGTCCAGCTGCATGGCTTCGACGTCGCCGCCGGCGGCCGCGATCGACTGCTGGGTGAAGCGCTGCCGCTGATCGACCGGGTCGGTGAGTTCGCTGTAGGCGGTGCCGATCTCGGCGCCGAAGGCGACCAGGTCCCACTGTTCGGTGAGGCGCGGGTCGCTGCGGTGCCGGCGGGCCAGCGGTGAGACCTCCACCGGGAAGTCGCAGTAGAACGTCGGGTAGGTCGTCTGTTTCTCGACCAGCCGTTCGTACAGCTCCATGACCAGGTGGCCGGCGGTGTGCTCAGCCCGGACCGGGACGTCGTGGGCCTTGCACAACTGCGCGAGTTCGGCCCGTGTTGTTGCGGTGGTCACCGGAACGCCGACGGCCTTGGACACCGCGTCGTGCACCCGGATGACCGGCCACGGGCGGGTCAGGTCGACCTCGTCGAAGTCGCCGGTTCCGGCCGGGCGCAGGGCGATCGGGCGGCCGTGGATGCTGGTCGCCACCCGGAGCAGTGTCTCCCGGGTGAGCTCGCGCATGTCGGTGTAGTCCCAGTAGGCGGCATACGCCTCCAGCGAGGTGAACTCCGGGTTGTGGGTCGCGTCCGCGCCTTCGTTGCGGAAGTTGCGGCCCACCTCGAAGATGCGTTGCATCCCGCCGACCGCCAATCGCTTCAGGTAGAGCTCGGGCGCGATGCGCAGGTAGAGCTCCATGTTGTAGGCGTTGATGTGGGTCTTGAACGGCCGTGCCGCCGCGCCGCCGTGGATGGGTTGCAGGACCGGTGTCTCGACTTCGAGGAAGTCGCGCTCGGTCAGTGCAGCCCGGATCTCGCGGATCGCCCGGGAGCGCTGCACCAACTGGGTTCGGGCCGCGGAGTCGATGATCAGCTCCAGTGACCGGTTGCGCGCCCGGACGTCGTCGCCGAGCCGGGTGTGCAGCCCGGGCACCGGGCGCAGGCACTTCGCGGCCATCTGCCACCCGGTCAGCAGCACGGAGAGTTCACCCGTGCGCGAGGCGGCCACCGGGCCGGTCACGCTCACCAGGTCACCCAGGTCGACCGTGCGCCGCCACAGCGAGCGAGCCGCCGCGGGCGAGTCCGCAGTGGTCACCATGACCTGCAGCTGCTGATCGTCGTCGTCGAGGACCGCGAAACACACGCCGCCGAGATCGCGCAGCGCCCTGACCCGTCCGGCGACCGACACGACGTGCTCGGTCACCTCCCCCGCCGGGAGCGAGTCGTATGACGCACGGATGTCGCCCAGCCGGTCGGTCCGGGCGACCGACACCGGGTACGCGTCGACGCCGGCCTCGTCGAGGAGCTCCAGCTTGCCGCGGCGTACCGCCTGCTGCTCCGAGAGCCGGACCGGCGGCGGGGCGGGCAGCAACAACGCCGCTTCCTGTTCACGCACCCGGTCGACGAACCACGGCTCCGGGCGCGGCGGTTGTACGTCGGAGGGTCGTGGGCCGGTCAGGACCCGCGGGCCGATCATCGGCACGAAGCCCTCGGCGATGCCCATCGCGATGCCGGCACGCGGCACGGTGAGAGCCGGGTCGTAGCACAGCAGCCGGGGCACCCAGGTCGGTTTGTACTTGTCGTTGGAGCGGTAGAGGGTCTCCAGCTGGAAGAAGCGGGACGCGAACGACAGCGCCGCGTCGTTGAAGCGGGTGATCGGGCCCGCGCCGACCTGGTCCGCGCTGCTGAAGACCTCCCGGAACACCGCGAAGTTCAACGAGATCCGTCGTATGCCGTGCTCGGGTGCCGCCTCGATCAGCTGGGACACCAGGTATTCGTTGAGACCGTTCTCGGCATGGCGGTCGCGCCGCATCAGGTCCAGGGAGGCGCCCCGCACGCCCCACGGCACGAAGGACAGGAAGCCCCGCACCTCTCCCGTGGCGTCGTGCGCCGTGATGATGATGCATCGTCCGTCCGCCGGATCGCCGAGCCGGTTCAGCGCCATGGAGAAGCCGCGCTCGGTCTCCTCACCGCGCCAGAGTTCGGCGAGGTCGGCGATGCGGTGCAGCTCGTCGGCCGACAGCTCGGCGTGACGTCGCACCCGGGTCGTGTACCCGGCCCGGGACACCCTGGTCACGGCCTGGCGCACCGGTCGCATCGACCGGCCGCGCAGCGAGAACGACTCGACGTCGATGATCGCCTCGTCGCCGAGGGCGAACGCCTTGAGACCGGCCTCGACGTATTCGTGCGTGCCGTGCTCGGAGCTGGACAGCACCGCGGGGTACAGGCCCAGCTCGCGGCACTGCTCGAGCCAGGCCTGGATCGCCGGCTGCCAGGAGCCGGGCCGCCCGACCGGGTCGGCGCTCGCAACGCTGACACTGCCCTCGTTGCGGTAGGTGACGGCAGCCTGCCCGTCCGGGGAGAACACGACACTCTTGTCCCGTCGCGTGGCGAAGTACCCGAGGGAGTCGTTCTCCCCGTGCAGCAGCAACAGCCGGCGTATGGCGAGCTCCTCGTCCGCGGTCTGGAACTGGCCCCCGCGGCCGGAGCGCACGAAGACCAGGCTCGCGAGCAGGAGGGCGACGGTCGAGATGATGCCCGCCAGGCCGTAGACCCAGGAATGCCCGCTGTGCTCGTGCAGCCCGGGGGTCGAGGAGTCGGAGGTGAAACCGAACGCCGACCGTACGGCGAACCGCGCGATCTCGCCCGTGCCGTGCAGGGTGTCCGGTGCCGCCAGCGTGATCGCGAACGTGATGCCCAGCGAGGCCGCCAGACCGGTCACCAGCACCACCGCGGCGGCGACCCTGCTGCCGGGCGCCAGCCGTGCCGGGAAGGCCGATCGGCTCAGCGTGACGATGACCAGGACGATGATGCCGATGAGCAGGGCGCCGGCCGATGCCGGGACGCTCGTGACGAAGGCGTGGTAGTCGCGGTCGAAGCCACTCAGCCGTGAGTCCTGGAAGATGTCCTGGCGGAACACGGCGCCGAGCAGCAGCAACAGGCTGCTCAGCACGCTCAGCGCCATCAGCAGCACGACGATCCAGTAGGCGAAGCGCAGCCGGCGCCGGACCGCACCGGCCAGGACGAACAGCAGGCAGACGGTGAACAGGCTGGGCTCGGCGGGTACGTTCAGCAGGCCGAGGGTGTCGTCGACGATGTCGACCACGATGTTGCCGTGCAGCGGGACGCTGATCAGCGACCAGACGGCGGCGAACATGAAGGCGCGTCCCACCCAGCGCGCCACCTGCTCCCGCCATGGCACGTCCGAGCGTTGCCGTGCGGCCGGGCCGCCGTAGGGGTTGAAGGAGCCGCGCAGCATTCTCGGCAGACGCACCAAGTCGCCGCTCACTCCCACGCCCCCAGACACCTTTGTTTGCAGCGGCCGTCCCGCCCGGCAGATACTACCGAAGGAAATGCAAAGTGGCCCCGCCTGGACAGGCGGGGCCACTTCTCAAATGATGTTCGGCGGTGTCCTACTCTCCCACACCCTACCGAGTGCAGTACCATCGGCGCTGAAGGGCTTAGCTTCCGGGTTCGGGATGTGACCGGGCGTTTCCCACTTCGCTATGACCGCCGTAACCCTTGGAAACACAACCACACGGGTTACACACGAAACAGTATTCAACTCTTCATCGTGTACCACTGCTCTTGGGTGTTGTTTCAGAATCGTATAGTGGACGCAAAGCATACTTGTTACATGGCCCCAAAGGAATGTTTTCTGGGGAAGTGTTTGGTAAGTTATCGGCTTATTAGTACCGGTCAGCTCCACACATTACTGTGCTTCCACATCCGGCCTATCAACCCAGTAGTCTCGCTGGGAGCCTCACCACCCACAAAGGAGTGTTGGAAACCTCATCTTGAAGCGTGCTTCCCGCTTAGATGCTTTCAGCGGTTATCACTTCCGAACGTAGCTAATCAGCGGTGCTCTTGGCAGAACAACTGACACACCAGTGGTTCGTCCATCCCGGTCCTCTCGTACTAGGGACAGGTCTTCTCAAGTTTCCTACGCGCGCAGCGGATAGGGACCGAACTGTCTCACGACGTTCTAAACCCAGCTCGCGTACCGCTTTAATGGGCGAACAGCCCAACCCTTGGGACCTACTCCAGCCCCAGGATGCGACGAGCCGACATCGAGGTGCCAAACCATGCCGTCGATATGAGCTCTTGGGCAAGATCAGCCTGTTATCCCCGGGGTACCTTTTATCCGTTGAGCGACGGCGCTTCCACAAGCCACCGTCGGGTCACTAGTCCCGACTTTCGTCTCTGCTCGACATGTCTGTCTCACAGTCAAGCTCCCTTGTGCACTTACACTCGAAACCTGATTACCAACCAGGCTGAGGGAACCTTTGGGCGCCTCCGTTACCCTTTGGGAGGCAACCGCCCCAGTTAAACTACCCACCAGGCACTGTCCCTGAACCAGATCATGGTCCGAAGTTAGGAGCCCAGAACGACCAGAGTGGTATTTCAACAATGACTCCACACACGCTGGCGCGTGCGCTTCACAGTCTCCCACCTATCCTACACAAGCCGCACCGAACACCAATACCAAGCTGTAGTAAAGGTCCCGGGGTCTTTCCGTCCTGCTGCGCGTAACGAGCATCTTTACTCGTAATGCAATTTCGCCGAGTTCGTGGTTGAGACAGTGGAGAAGTCGTTACGCCATTCGTGCAGGTCGGAACTTACCCGACAAGGAATTTCGCTACCTTAGGATGGTTATAGTTACCACCGCCGTTTACTGGCGCTTAAGTTCTCAGCTTCACACCGAAGTGTTAACCGGTCCCCTTAACGTTCCAGCACCGGGCAGGCGTCAGTCCGTATACATCGAATTACTTCTTCGCACGGACCTGTGTTTTTAGTAAACAGTCGCTTCTCCCTGGTCTCTGCGACCCCCACCCCTAGAGAGCAAGTCTCTTCAGAGCGGAAGGTCCCCCTTCTCCCGAAGTTACGGGGGCATTTTGCCGAATTCCTTAACCACGATTCACTCGATCGCCTTAGTATTCTCTACCTAACCACCTGAGTCGGTTTAGGGTACGGGCGGCTCGAACCTCGCTAGAAGTTTTTCTCGGCAGCATAGGATCACCCTACTTCCCACATTACGTGGTCACCATCACGCCTCAGCCCCTATGACCAGCGGATTTACCTACCAGTCGGCTCGCACGCTTGGACGGGGACAACCATCGCCCCGCGGAGGCTACCTTCCTGCGTCACTCCATCGCTTACCTACTACAAGATCGGGTCCCACGCTCCCCACACACGACCCCACCCCGAAGGGCGAAGCACACGGTGGTTCGGGTGGTTAGCATCCCCTGATTCGATATGGGCGGTCCTTCGCCGGTTCCGGAATATCAACCGGATGTCCATCGACTACGCCTGTCGGCCTCGCCTTAGGTCCCGACTTACCCAGGGCAGATTAGCTTGACCCTGGAACCCTTGGTTATTCGGCGGACGGGTTTCTCACCCGTCATTCGCTACTCATGCCTGCATTCTCACTCGTGTCACCTCCACCCCTGGTTCACACCGGGACTTCACTGGTGACACGACGCTCCCCTACCCAACCACACCCCTGAAAACCATCCCGAAGAACAGTCCTAGAGTCTTGTGTGATTGCCACAGCTTCGGTGGTGTGCTTGAGCCCCGCTACATTGTCGGCGCGGAATCACTTGACCAGTGAGCTATTACGCACTCTTTAAAGGGTGGCTGCTTCTAAGCCAACCTCCTGGTTGTCACAGCAACTCCACATCCTTTTCCACTTAGCACACGCTTAGGGACCTTAGCTGGTGATCTGGGCTGTTTCCCTCTCGACTACGAACCTTATCGCCCGCAGTCTCACTGCCACGCTTACACTTACCGGCATTCGGAGTTTGGCTGACGTCAGTAACCTGGTGAGGCCCATCAGCCATCCAGTAGCTCTACCTCCGGCAAGAAACACGCAACGCTGCACCTAAATGCATTTCGGGGAGAACCAGCTATCACGGAGTTTGATTGGCCTTTCACCCCTACCCACAGCTCATCCCCTCCATTTTCAACTGAAGTGGGTTCGGTCCTCCACGACGTCTTACCGTCGCTTCAACCTGGCCATGGGTAGATCACTCCGCTTCGGGTCTAGACCCAGCGACTCAAAACGCCCTCTTCGGACTCGCTTTCGCTACGGCTACCCCACACGGGTTAACCTCGCCACTGAGCACTAACTCGCAGGCTCATTCTTCAAAAGGCACGCCATCACCCCACCAACGGAGGCTCTGACGGATTGTAAGCGCATGGTTTCAGGTACTATTTCACTCCCCTCCCGGGGTACTTTTCACCTTTCCCTCACGGTACTAGTCCGCTATCGGTCACCAGGGAATATTTAGGCTTACCAGGTGGTCCTGGCAGATTCACACGAGATTCCACGAGCCCCGTGCTACTTGGGAAATCACATCAACGCCGCGCCACGCATTTCGCCTACGGGACTCACACCCTCTACGGTCCAGCACTCACCACTGATTCGACTACACGCACGCAAACACGCCACCGCACTGTCAGACACGGTACGACACAACCCCAACAACCCCACGACTGCAACCCCTGACAGGTATCACACAACCATGGTTTAGCCTCCTCCGCTTTCGCTCGCCACTACTCACGGAATCACTATTGTTTTCTCTTCCTGTGGGTACTGAGATGTTTCACTTCCCCACGTTCCCTCCACGCACCCTATAAATTCAGGCACGGGTCACACCACATAACTGGTGCGGGGTTCCCCCATTCGGAAACCCTCGGATCACAGCCCGTTTATCGGCTCCCCGAGGCTTATCGCAGATTACTACGTCCTTCATCGGTTCCTGATGCCAAGGCATCCACCATGCGCCCTTAAAAACTTACACAAAAACCAGAAAAATCTTTAAAGCCACAAAGATGCTCGCGTCCACTATACAATTCTCAAACAACACACCAACACCACACAAACCATCCGCAACCACGAACAATCCATGCAGGCAGCACCAAGAAAACAACACAACGGTCGTTCCCTCAGGACCCAACAACGTGCCGACACCCCCACACCACGCACCCACGACACTTTCCCCAACACCACCCACCCCACCAGGGGGGCACGCACTGCTCGTACTCGTCCCGCCGGCACACACTGTGCAGGCACCATGATTGATGATCCACCCATGAGCCACCCCACTGTGCATTCGACAGTGAAAGGTGTTGATGCTCCTTAGAAAGGAGGTGATCCAGCCGCACCTTCCGGTACGGCTACCTTGTTACGACTTAGTCCCAATCGCCAATCCCACCTTCGACGGCTCCCCCCACAAGGGTTGGGCCACCGGCTTCGGGTGTTACCGACTTTCGTGACTTGACGGGCGGTGTGTACAAGGCCCGGGAACGTATTCACCGCAGCGTTGCTGATCTGCGATTACTAGCGACTCCAACTTCATGGGGTCGAGTTGCAGACCCCAATCCGAACTGAGACCAGTTTTAAGGGATTCGCTCCACCTCACGGCATCGCAACCCTCTGTACCAGCCATTGTAGCATGCGTGAAGCCCAAGACATAAGGGGCATGATGATTTGACGTCATCCCCACCTTCCTCCGAGTTGACCCCGGCAGTCTCCCATGAGTCCCCACCCGAAGTGCTGGCAACATGGAACGAGGGTTGCGCTCGTTGCGGGACTTAACCCAACATCTCACGACACGAGCTGACGACAACCATGCACCACCTGTACACCAGCCCAAAGGCTGCACCATCTCTGGCACATTCCGGTGTATGTCAAGCCTTGGTAAGGTTCTTCGCGTTGCATCGAATTAATCCGCATGCTCCGCCGCTTGTGCGGGCCCCCGTCAATTCCTTTGAGTTTTAGCCTTGCGGCCGTACTCCCCAGGCGGGGCGCTTAATGCGTTAGCTACGGCACGGAACTCGTGGAATGAGTCCCACACCTAGCGCCCAACGTTTACGGCATGGACTACCAGGGTATCTAATCCTGTTCGCTCCCCATGCTTTCGCTTCTCAGCGTCAGTAGTGGCCCAGAGACCTGCCTTCGCCATCGGTGTTCCTCCTGATATCTGCGCATTTCACCGCTACACCAGGAATTCCAGTCTCCCCTACCACACTCTAGCCTGCCCGTACCCACCGCAGACCCAGGGTTAAGCCCTGGGCTTTCACGGCAGACGCGACAAACCGCCTACAAGCTCTTTACGCCCAATAATTCCGGACAACGCTCGCACCCTACGTATTACCGCGGCTGCTGGCACGTAGTCAGCCGGTGCTTCTTCTGTAGGTACCGTCACAAAAAGCTTCGTCCCTACTGAAAGGAGTTTACAACCCGAAGGCCGTCATCCCCCACGCGGCGTCGCTGCATCAGGCTTCCGCCCATTGTGCAATATTCCCCACTGCTGCCTCCCGTAGGAGTCTGGGCCGTGTCTCAGTCCCAGTGTGGCCGGTCACCCTCTCAGGCCGGCTACCCGTCAAAGCCATGGTAGGCCACTACCCCACCATCAAGCTGATAGGCCGCGAGTCCATCCCCCACCACAAAAACTTTCCACACCCCACCATGCGACAGAATGTGAATATTCGGTATTAGACCCCGTTTCCAAGGCTTATCCCAAAGAGGAGGGCAGGTTACTCACGTGTTACTCACCCGTTCGCCACTAATCCACCAGTGCAAGCACCAGCTTCATCGTTCGACTTGCATGTGTTAAGCACGCCGCCAGCGTTCGTCCTGAGCCAGGATCAAACTCTCCAAAAAAAATTCAAAAAATTCGATACATGGCTACAAAATCGATCAAGAGCAAAAATGCTACAAAAACGATCAAAACCAACAAACAATTGGCATCAATCACTCGACACGCTGTTGAGTTCTCAAAAAACGACTAGGCACTCATCTCCACGCGGCATGCGCCACGCATCGACAAGAACTAGCTTCTTGATTGTCGCGCTCGTCTCTTGGGCGGCAAGTCCTGATCCGGAGGATCCTGACTCTCGCGCACTTGGCTCCGAGCGACGTTGTCAGCCTAGCAGGTGACCGTCCGGACACAAAATCCGATCGATCAGTCTTCCGAAGGCGGTTGGTGAAGGGCTTTCGCTCCTCGTCCGCCGCCCCGTCGGGCTGACATGAAGAACAGTAGACCACCGACGGGCGAACTGCCAAATCGGCGGAATTCCGCGGATTTCGGCAGTCCGACCGGTCAGTCGACGAGCAGGTTCAGCAGGTCCGCCCGGGTCAACACACCCACCGGCTTCCCGTCCTGGACCACCATCAGCGCGTCGTGCTTGCTCAACAGGTCCCGCGCGGCGGCGACGTGCTCGCCGGCGCCGATCATCGGCAGGGGTGCCTCCATGTGCCGCTCCACCGGGTCGGCGAGGTGCGCCGTGCCGGCATACAGGGCGTCGAGCAACTCCCGCTCGCTCACCGATCCGGCGACCTCGCCCGCCATGACCGGCGGTTCGGCCTTGACCACGGGCATCTGGGACACCGCGTATTCGCGCAGGATCTCGATGGCGTCGCGGATCGTCTCGTTGGGGTGGGTGTGCACCAGCGCGGGCATGCTGCCCTCCTTGGCCGCGAGCACCCCGCCGACGGTCTTCTCCTCGGCCTGGCCGGGCAGGAAGCCGTAGCTGCTCATCCATTCGTCGTCGAAGATCTTGGACAGGTAGCCGCGGCCGGAGTCGGGCAGCAGCACGACGACCGTCGCCTCCGCGGGCAGGGTGGCCGCGTGCCGCAGCGCCGCCACCACCGCCATACCGCAGGATCCCCCGACCAGCAGGCCCTCCTCACGCGCCAGCCGGCGGGTCATCGCGAACGACTCCGCGTCGCTGACCGCGATCACCTCGTCGACGACCGAGGGGTCGTAGGCGCGGGGCCACATGTCCTCACCGACACCCTCCACCAGGTAGGGGCGCCCGGTGCCGCCGGAGTAGACCGAACCCTCCGGGTCGGCGCCGATGATCGTGACCCGGCCGCCCGCACGGTCCGCCGAGATCTCGCGCAGGTAGCGGCCGGTCCCGGTGATCGTGCCGCCGGTGCCGATGCCGGCCACGAACGAGGTCAGCTGCCCGTCGGTGTCGGCCCAGATCTCGGGACCGGTGGAGTGGTAGTGGGAGTTGGGACCCTCCGGGTTGGAGTACTGGTCGGGCTTCCAGCCGCCCGGCGTCTCCGCGGCGAGCTTGTCGGACACGCTGTAGTAGGAGTCGGGGTGCTCGGGCGGGACCGACGTCGGGGTGACGACAACCTGGGCGCCATACGCCTTGAGCACGTTGCGCTTGTCCTCGCTGACCTTGTCGGGGCAGACGAAGATGCACCGATAACCCTTGCGCTGCGCCACGAGGGCGAGACCGACGCCGGTGTTGCCCGAGGTCGGCTCGACGATCGTGCCGCCCGGCCGCAGGGCTCCCGAGGCCTCCGCCGCTTCGATCATCCGCAACGCGATGCGGTCCTTGACCGACCCGCCGGGATTGACGTATTCGACCTTGGCCAGGACGGTGCAGGCGATGCCCTCGGTGACCTTCGACAATCGCACCAAGGGCGTGCCGCCCACCAGATCCACGATGTGCTCAGCGAACTTCATGTGCTGATCGTCTCAGATGGCGGATCGGCTCGGCAGCGTCGCGGTCCGGTCCCCCCGACGCGGCCGACGCCGGAATGAGAACATTGGACTCCACGGGACGATCGAGAGCCGCGCGGGCGAACGGCGACGGAGGGCGGGTGGACCAGCGGTGAGTCGGGCATCGATGGCACGCAAGGCGGCCACCTATGTCGCGGGCAGCGCCGGCATCGGCGCCGCCGGATTCCTCGGCGGCTGGGGCGTGTTGAAGGGTGAGGCGGCCATCGCGCGACGGGTCGTCGGCCAGCCCTTCGACGGTGCCCCGGACGACAACGGCGTGTATGGCGCCGCACCCGGCGACCCGATCCGCCTGCTCGTACTCGGCGACTCCACCGCCAAGGGGATGGGCGCCGACAACGCGACCCAGACGGTGGGTGCGATCGTGTCGACCGCCGCGGCCGCGCTCGCCGGCCGGCCGGTCCAGCTGACCAACGTCGCCGTGGTCGGCGCGACCTCGCCCGACCTGGACGGCCAACTGGACCAGGCGCTGCACCAAGTACCCCACCCGGACGTCGCGCTCATCATGATCGGCGCCAACGACGTGACCAGCCGCCTGTCGCAGACCGACGCGGTGGCGCATCTGGCGGAGTGCGTGCGCCGACTGCGCGACGCCGGCAGCGAGGTGGTCGTGGGAACCTGCCCCGACCTGGGCGTGATCAAACCGGTCCCCCAGCCGCTGCGCCAGCTCGCCCGCCGCTGGTCCCGTCACCTGGCGGCCGCGCAGACGGTGGCCGTCGTCGAACTCGGCGGCCGCACCGTCTCCCTCGGCGACCTGCTCGGTCACGAGTTCTCCGACAGCCCGTCGGTGATGTTCTCCAAGGACCGCTTCCACCCGTCGGCCGCGGGTTACGCGCGGGCCGCGTCGGCATTGCTGCCCAGCGTGCTCGACGCACTCGGCCAGGCCTCGCCGGACACCGGCCGCAAGCCCAACCGGCTGCGCGGTGAAGCCGTCCGTCCGGTGTCGTCGGCAGCGCGACGCGCCGCCAAGGATCCCGGGACCGAGGTGTCCGGTACCCAGGTCAAGGGCGTGGCACGCAACGTGCGCGGCCCGTGGGCGGTGCTGCTGCGCCGACACCGCCAACCACTGCCGGAGGAGAACGACGCGACCGGGTCCGACGCGGAGCCCGACGTCGAGGATGCCGCACCGTCGACCCCGGAGGAACCGGTCGCCGAGCCCGTGCACCACGACTCCGGCACCGACACCACCGCCGCACACTAGAGTCACGTTCATGGCCACCGAGACTGACTGCATCTTCTGCAAGATCATCGCGGGCGAGATCCCGTCGACCAAGGTCGCCGAGGACGACAGCACCTACGTGTTCATGGACATCAACCCGGCGACGCGAGGACACGCACTCGTCATACCCAAGCGCCATACGCAGGACATCACCACGATCGACCCGGCAGACCTGGCGGCCGTCACGGTCAAGGCGCAGGAGATCGCCAAGCGCGCCAAGGAGGTGTTCGCGGCCGACGGCGTCAACCTGCTCAACTGCTGCGGCTCCGCGGCCTGGCAGACGGTGTTCCACTTCCACCTGCACGTGATCCCGCGGTATGTCGACGACGGGCTCATCGAGCCCTGGAAGCCCGGCCAGGGCGGCGACGCCGACGTCATCGCGGCCGCCGGGGCAGCGCTGCGCGGCTGACCGGGCCGATCGCGTCCCGGTGAGCCGCCCTAGACTGCCAGCACGACTTTTCTACTGATCGGTAACATCCGCCGGCGGTGAACCCGGCGGCTCCCTGCAACAACGGAGGACCCCATGCCCGAAGCAGTCATCGTCGCCGCCGCTCGTACGCCGATCGGCCGCGCCTTCAAGGGATCACTGAAGGACATCCGTCCCGACGACCTCAGCGTGCAGGCCATTCGGGCCGCCCTCGCCCAGGTTCCCGACCTGGACCCGACGCTCATCGAGGACCTCTACCTGGGCTGCGCCGAGCCGTGGGCGGAGCACGGCAGCAACATGGCCCGCGTCGTCGCCGTGCTCGGCGGCTGGGACCACCTGCCCGGTGCGACGGTCAACCGATTCTGCTCCTCCTCGGTGCAGACGACCCGGATGGCGGCCCACGCGATCAAGGCCGGCGAGGGTGACGTCTTCCTGTCCGCCGGCGTCGAGTGCGTCTCCCGCTATGCCGACTTCTCCGGGGCCGGTGTCAGCAAGGCCGACTGGCAGAACCCGAAGTTCGCCGACGCGGTGGCCCGCACCGCGCAGCTCGCCAAGGACAACACGACCTGGACCGACCCGCGCGAGGACGGCAAGCTGCCGGACGTCTACATCGCGATGGGCCAGACCGCCGAGAACGTCGCCACCTCCCGCGGCATCAGCCGCGAGCGGCAGGACGAGTGGGGCGTGAGCAGCCAGAACCGCGCCGAGCAGGCGATCGCCAGCGGCTTCTTCGCCCGCGAGATCACGCCGGTGACGCTGCCGGACGGCACGGTCGTCAGCACCGACGACGGGCCCCGCCCGGGTGTCACGCTGGAGAAGGTGTCCACCCTGCAGCCGGTGTTCCGGGAGAACGGCACGGTCACCGCGGGCAACTGCTGCCCGCTCAACGACGGCGCGGCCGCCCTGGTCGTGATGAGCGACACCAGGGCCGAGGAGCTGGGCATCACCCCGCTGGCCCGCGTGGTCGCGACCGGCGTCTCGGCGCTCTCCCCCGAGATCATGGGCCTCGGCCCGGTCGAGGCGTCCCGGCAGGCGCTGAAACGCGCCGGTATGACGATCGGCGACCTCGACCTCTACGAGATCAACGAGGCGTTCGCCGCGCAGGTGCTGCCGTCCGCCGACGACCTCGGCATGGACTTCGACAAGCTGAACGTCCACGGCGGGGCGATCGCCCTCGGCCACCCGTTCGGCTCGACCGGCGCCCGCATCACCACGACGCTGCTCAACGGTCTGCGCGAGGCCGACGGCACCTTCGGTCTGGAGACCATGTGCGTCGGCGGCGGTCAGGGTATGGCGATCATCTACGAGCGCCTGTCCTGAACGGCTGGCCCGCTCGCGACCGGATCTGACCGGCCCCTCGAGACTGACGGCCCGATTCACGGTTGACGGCCGAATTCGGCCGTCAACCGTGAATATCACCGTCAGTCTCGGGTCTCGATCCGGATCCCCCGGTGTCCGAGTCCCGCGGCGGTGACGCCATACCCTGTGTGCGTGGACGACATCGGGACCGAGCTGCGCCGGGTGCACCGACGCTGGCGTGAACTCCCCGAGGCGGTGGCGGCCGAAAACGCGTCGCTGCTGAGGGATCTCGCGCAGCACCTGGCCGACGCCACCCGCGCGGCGACCGGCCGCGAACCGCTCGGCATACCCGACCTGGGCACTGCGGCGCTGCTCGATCAGCTCACCGTCATGGTGTATGACGCGCGCCGCGCGGGCCTGGACGAGCAGGTGCTGCCGGGTCTGACGCGGCTGCGGCGCTCACTGCCCTGACAGCACCGGCTGCAGCGTGCGGCGGTAGCGTCCGAGGTCCGGGTCGAGGTCGGACAGCACCCGGAAGATCGCGGCACGCAGCATCGCCTGACGGCTCGCGCCGAACGTCCAGTCGGTCAGCAGCGCCGGGTCGGCCCCGAACCACATCACCAGGTCGAGCACGCACACCGCGTCGGACCAGCGCACCGGACGCCAGTAGGGCGCGAAGTCGATGACCACCGGGACGTCGGCGGCGTCGAGCAGGACGTTGCCCGCCAGGTCCCCGTGCACAAGCTGGTTCGCGCCGAACGCCTCGTCGGTGCGCAGGCCCAGCAGTTCACGGGCGAGCTCGGCCTGTCCTGCGAGGTATTCGCCCAGGTCGGTGCTCCCGGTGCCGAACGCGACGCGCTCGGCGCGGTCCCACCGGCTGCGTGGCTCCGCATCGGCGAGCGGCCACTCCCCGACCGCGAGCGCGAGCTCGGCGTGCAGCAGGGATCCCGTGGCCCGCACGACGGCCGCGTCGGTGCAGGTGCGGCTGCCCGGCTCGTAGCGGCTGGCGGACCAGCCCTCCACCACCCAGCTGCCGTCCCGTGCCGGGATCGGCATCGCGATGCGCACGTCGCGGCGCGGCCGGGTGTCGAGGCCGACCGCGAGCCGGGCCAGGCGCGGGCTCAGCCGGTCGGCGATCGACCGGTCACGTCCCGGGCTGAGCACCAGGTCGCCGGCGAGCACGCTGTTGCCCCAACCGCCCGGCAGCGGCCGCAGGTCGCCCGGGACCGCGAAGAGGTCGAGCACGTGATCCGAGGGGATCACGTGCTCGACCTCGGTCGTGCGGTGTGCTGTCGAGGTCAACGACTCTGGATGCGTGCGAAGAGGCGCAGCAGCTCGATGTAGAGCCAGACGACCGACACCAGCAGGCCGTGCGCCATCAGCCAGGAGTACTTCTCCGGCAGCCGGGCGTTGACGCCGCGCTGGATGGAGTCGAAGTCGACGGCCAGCGAGTAGGACGCCAGCCCGACCGCGAACACGCTGATGATGATGCCGAGCGGGCCGCTGCCGCCGACGCCGAACGGGTTGCTCATGACGCCGGTCCAGACCAGCGCGACGTTGACCAGGGCGAAGAGCAGGTAGCCGACCACCATCAGGCCGAAGATCTTGCGGGACCGCTCGGTGACGCGGATGAGGCCGAACTTCCAGCCCACGAACATGCCCGCGAAGACGCAGAACGTCGCGAGGACCGCCTCGGCCACGATGCCCGGGTAGACGGTGTTGAAGAAGCCGCTGGCGGCACCGACGAACAGGCCCTCACAGACGGCGTACGCCAGGATCAGCGGCACCGAGATGACGCGCTTGAAGGAGATCACGAAGCCGATCACCAGGCCGACGATCATGCCGCCGAGCCACAGCGCCATACCGGCGCCCTGGTTCTCCTTGCCGACGAACCAGCCGACCGCAGCGAAGACCAGCAGCACCCCGAAGAGGCCGAGGGTCTTGGTGACCACGTCGTCCAGCGTCATCCGGCCGGACTGGGTGGCGGTGGCGGCGGGCGCGCCATACATCTTCTCCAGGTCGGGCGCCGGCTGGCCGAACTGCCCCTGCGGCGGGTAACCCGGGTACTGCTGCTGCGGGTAGCCCGGCTGCTCGCCCTGGTAGCCGTAGCGCGCCTGTTGCTGCTGCTCCGGCGTGCCGAACTGGCCGTACTGCGGCTGCCCGTCGGTCAACCGGCCCTTCGACAGGTCCTCGTTGAACCGGTTGAACACCGGATTGGATGCCATGGCAGCCCCTAACGTTTGTGAACGACTGTGACGGATGTTGCCTGACAGCAGTGTAGGTGACAGGAAACATCGGTACATCCCGCTCAACGCCGGGAGGTGGTCCCTGTGTTCCGGGGCGGCGGGTCAGCTCCAGCGTTCGCGCAGTGCGAAGGCAGCCGCCTTCGGCTGCCGGTCGCGGGTGAAGACGCCCTTCTTGTTGCCACCGACGCGCATGATCCCGGAGGTGGTCGCGAAGTCGGCGAAGTTCCAGACCTGCTCGCCGACGACCGCGTCCACCTTGTCGAAGGCGCGATGGTTGGCCGCGAGGTACTCGACCTGGTACTCCTCCGACCACGGCTGGGCCGGCAACTGGTGCAGCCCGGGCATCGTGTCCGCGCCGTACTCGGTGATGATGATCGGCTTGCCCTCGGTGGCCCAGCCGCGCAGTTCCTCTGTGAAGGCGTGTTCGGCACCCTCCAGGTCGCCGGTGTTGACGTACCAGCCGTAGTAACGGTTGAGCATGAGCACGTCACCGAACTGGCTGACCCGGCACTTGCCGTAGGGAGCGAGCATGACGTTGACGAACCCGACCGGACGACCCTGCGGGTCGGCCTTGCGGGCGATGTCGAACAGCGGCCGGAAGTAGTTCTCCGCGCCCTCGGTCTCCGACTCGGGCTCGTTGGCGATCGACCAGATCACCACGCACGGGTGGTTCTTGTCGCGTGCGACGAGCCCCTCGATCTCCTCGATGTGTCGCTGACGCGTCGTGTCGTTGACCGTCTCGGGTGAGTATGTCGTGTAGCCCTGGCCGCCGAAGATGCCTCCGCCCAGCCCCATGTTGAGTCCGACCGCCGGAGTCTCGTCGATGACGACGTAGCCCATCCGGTCCGCGTAGTCCATGACGTCCTCGCTGTAGGGGTAGTGCGAGGTGCGGAAGGAGTTCGCACCGATCCACTGCAGCAACTCGAAATCACGGACCATCAGGGCGTCGTTGTGCCCCTTGCCGATCGTGACGTGATCCTCGTGCATTCCGAAACCCTTGAAGTGGAACAGCTGTCCGTTGATGAGGAACTCCGTGCCACGGACTTCGACGGTGCGTATGCCGACGTGCTGGTGCACTTCGTCGACGATCGTGCCGCCGTCCAGGAGCTGGACCGTCAGGTCGTAGAGGTAGCCGTCGCCGGGGCCCCACAGGTGGACATCGTCCACGTGCAGCTCGCCCTGGTCGCCGTCACCCTGTGCGACGACGACGCCGTCGGCATCGGCGAGCACCGCCCGGGCGGTCAACTGCTGCGCGTCGACGCTGCGCACGTCATACCGCACCGAGCCGGTCGTGCCCTCGAAACCGGTGACGACGGTGAGGTCGTCCACGTGGGATGCCGGGCGCGACGCCAGCCAGACGCTGCGGTGCAGGCCGGCGAAGTTGAAGAAGTCGTGCCAGTAGATCTGCTTGCGCCCGGTCGGGGTGTCCTCGATGACGCCCGGCGGGATCGTCTGGAAGGACAGCGTGTTGTTGACGCACACGGTCAGCCGGAACGTCCGCCCGGCGGTCACGTGGTCGGTGATATCGACCTCGAACGGCAGGTAGCCGCCTTCGTGCCGGGTGACTTCGAGGTCGTCCACCCAGACCGTCGCGCGGTGCGTCGCCGATTCGAAGTAGAGGATCACCCGATCCCCCGCGAACCCGCGCGGAACCCGCACGGTCCGCTGGTACCAGATGTCACCGAAGAAGTTGCGGTCCTCCGCATCGACCACCAGATCGTTGTAGCTGGACGGGACGACCATCGCGCGTGCGTCCTGCAGCGGTGCGGAGAACCACCGCTCGTCGTACCCGGCTCCGTCCCGGTCGATCCGGAAGTCCCACAGCCCGTCCAACGGGAGACGGGACCGGGACTCGGTTTCTTGCGGACGCAGCATGTCGGTGCCTTTCGTGAGGAGGTCGGGGGCTCTGATCGCAGGCTGCCACCGCCCGCGCCCGCGCAGCCAGCTGTTGCCAACGGTTGCCACGGTGCGACGGGTCCGCCGCAACAAGCGGCAACAGATTCCGGCCTCGCCGGGTTTCGTTGTTCGCTGATCAAATCGCGCCTCCCGGCACGGAATTCACCGGATACGAAGGGAATCAGCCGATGATGACGGAGGTCAGCACTCCCCGCACACACGCCGGAGTGATCGGTCGCCTGCCACGGCGTTCGATCGTCGGCTACGGCTTCGGCGACTTCGCGAACAACCTGGCTTTCTCGCTCGGAGCATCGTTCCTGCTGTACTACTACACCGACGTGGCCGGCATCAGTGCCGCGGCCGTCGCTGCGATGTTCCTCGTGGTGCGTTTCTGGGACGCGTTCACCGACCTGTTCGCCGGCCGCCTGGTCGACCGCACGATGACCCGCTGGGGCAAGTTCCGGCCGTTCATCCTCTTCGGCGCGGTGCCGCTGCTGTTCATGAGCTTCCTGTGCTTCCACGTCCCGAGCAACGTCACCTACGGCACGAAGCTGCTCTACGTCTACCTGACGTATGCCGTGCTCGGTCTCGTCTACAGCCTGGTGAACATCCCCTACGGCTCACTGGCCTCCGCCATGACGCAGGACGTGCAGGAGCGCGCCAAGCTCGTGTCCGGGCGCACCATCGGCACCGCCGTGGCAAGTGTCGGGCTCACCTGGATCATCGCGCCCAAGATCTCCGCGCTGAAGGACCAGAAGAAGTCCCTCACCTCCGAGCAGTACCTGCACCAGGCACAATCGATCTTCACCCAGACGACGCTGTGGTTCATCCTCATCGGAACGGTCGCCTACCTGATCGTCTTCTGCACCACCCGCGAGAAGGTCGTGCGTCGCGCCAGCCGGGTGTCGGTCCGGGAGTCGTTCGCGACCCTGCGGCACAACCGCCCGCTCGCCTTCCTGTGCGGTGCGTCGTTCTGCTACCTCACCGGCATGTTCGCCACCCTCGGGGTGAGCGCGTTCTATGCGCAGTACATCCTCGGCGACGTCAAGAATGCCGTGTGGATCTCCCTGGTGAGCATCGGGATCTCCTTCGTCGCAACGCCCTTCGTACCCGCCTTGATCCGGCGGTTCGGCAAGAAGAACCTCTTCATCGCCCTGGGCGGATTCACGGTCGTCGGCGGCGTCGCGATCTTCCTGACCCCCAACAACCACCTCGGCCTGTCGCTGGTCTTCCTCGGCATCTCGGGTATCGGCCAGAGCCTGATCAACACGATCATGTTCGGCCTCGAGGCCGACACCGTCGAGTACGGCGAGTGGAAGTCCGGCCAGCGGTCCGAGGGTGCGACCTACGCGCTGTTCTCGTTCACCCGCAAGGTCACCCAGTCGATCGGCGGTTTCCTCGGCGCCGGCCTGCTCGCGCTCGGCAACTACGTGTCGTCCTCCAGCAGCAACTCCAACCCGGTGCAGCCGGACAGTGCGCTCACGATGATCAAGTTCACCATGGGCATCGTGCCCGCCGTCGCCGCGATCGTCGCGATGATCATCTTCTGGAAGTACCCGCTGACCGACAAGGTCTTCACCCAGATCCGCGACGAGAACGAGTTGCGCAAGTCTGCCGCCATCAACGTCTCCGGCGACGAGGAAGCCACCCCGGCCTGATTGGATGGCAGGTATGACGAGCACCGCCCGCACGCTGTGGGTCGACGCGACAGCCGGCGTCGCCGGGGACATGATGCTCGGCGCGCTCGTCGACCTGCACGACGACCCGGACCGGGCGCTGAGCACCGCCGGGGCGGCCGTGGAGGCTGTGCTGCCGAACACGGTCGAGTTGCGGACCGCGACGGTGACCCGAGCGGGCATGCGCGCACTCAAGGTGGACGTCGTCCCTCTCGTCGAGGACCACCCACACCGGTCCTGGGCAACTATCCGGGAGCTCCTGGTGGCCGCCGAACTCGGCGATGCCACAACGGAGTTGGCTCTCGCCGCCTTCGCCGAACTTGCCACGGCGGAAGGACGGGCACACGGGATCAGCCCCGACGACGTGCACTTCCACGAGGTGGGTTCCTGGGACTCGATCGCCGACATCGTCGGATCGTGCCGGCTGTACGCCGAGCTCGGCCGGCCGAGCGTCACCGTCGGGCCCTGGGAGCTGGGCAGCGGAACGATGCGGATCGCGCACGGGACGGTGGGGGTCCCGGGACCTGCAGTGCTGGAACTGACTCGTGGGTATGACGTCACGACCGACCTGCCGCACGAGCGAACCACGCCGACCGGGGCGGCGCTGTTGCGGGCCTGGGGTGCACGCTCCGGCCGGCTCGCCGGGCGCATCGAACGCACCGGCGTGGGCGCGGGGACCCGTGACGACGCCGAACGTGCGAACACCGTCCGCCTGGTGCTCACCACCGCGATGCGTGCCGAGGCCGGGAGCGAGACACTGGTCGAACTGGCTGCCAATGTCGACGATCTCGACCCCCGGCTGTGGCCGGGCACCCTGCAGGCTCTCCTCGACGCCGGGGCCCTCGACGCGTGGCTGGTGCCGATCCTGATGAAGAAGGGCCGACCGGCGCACACGGTGCACGTGCTCGCCAGACCGCAGCTGATCGACGAGCTGGTCCGGACGTTGCACAGCACCACCACGACGCTGGGCGTGCGCCGCACGACCGTGCTGCGTGACGCGCTGGAACGGCGCGTCGAAACGGTGACCGTGTCCGGGCAGACAGCACGCGTGAAGCTCGGGATCCAGGACGGCCGGATCGCAACGGCACAGCCCGAATTCGACGATGTCGCCGCGCTCAGCCGGGACGTCGGATCGTCGGAGCGCGATGCCCTGGAGCAGGTCCGGGTGGCCGCCGTCCACGCCGGTCTCACACCAGGGACACCCTGGCCCCGCCGGCCGTAGCGGTCCCGCCGTTGACGACCGGTTCAGCCGTCAACGGGCGGCGCGGCGATCTGCGCGGCGAGGTGCCCGGCACCGTACCCGTTGTCGATGTTGACGACTGCCACTCCTGGTGCGCAGGCGTTGAGCATGGTGAGCAGCGGCGCCACACCGCCGAAGGCGGCGCCGTACCCCACCGAGGTCGGCACGGCGATGACCGGTGCCGCGACCAACCCGGCGACCACCGTCGGCAGCGCACCGTCCATACCCGCGGCCACCACGATCGCTCGGGCCGCACGCAACAGGTCCAGTCTGCCGAGCACGCGGTGCAGCCCTGCCACACCGACATCGACCACGAGCTCGGTACGACGGCCCAGGTAGCGGGCCGTCGTCTCCGCCTCGAGCGCCACTGGGAGGTCCGACGTCCCCGCGGTGAGCACCGCGACGAGGCCACCGGTGGGCTCCGGAGGATCAGCGGGCCACACCACCAACCGCGCCTGCGGCTGATGCACCGCATCGGGCAGTTCGACCAACACCGCAGCCGCACGTTCCTCATCGCACCGGGTGAAAATCACTGGAGAATCAGTGGATCCACGGGACGCGTAGGAGCGGGCAATGACCCGCAGCTGCTCCGGTGTCTTGCCCTCGCCATACACCGCCTCGGGATAACCCCGCCGCGCCTGCCGCATGAAGTCGGGGTCCGCGAGCGCCTTCAGCTCGTCAGCGGCACCGTCACCCATGCCGACGACCCTGCTGCGCCTCCCC
This sequence comes from Flexivirga oryzae, assembly GCF_014190805.1. NCBI lineage: Bacteria > Bacillati > Actinomycetota > Actinomycetes > Micrococcales > Dermacoccaceae > Flexivirga > Flexivirga oryzae. The sequence goes on from NZ_JACHVQ010000006.1 coordinate 100,504, forward strand.
GTCGAGCACGGCAAGGGTGAATGCACCCGACTTCAGGCCCTCCGGATCGATCTGCACGTCGTCGAAGCCCACCGCGCGAACGCCCTGTGTGACAACGTCTTTCAACCCGTCGTCGTCGAATTTGGACAGTTCGTCGGCCGGCACCTCGATGCGCGCGGTAGCACCGTGGTGACGGACCCGACAATCGCGGAACCCGGCATGGCGCAAGACCCGCTCCGCCTCCTCGATCTGGTGCAGCCGCCAGGGAGTCACGGTCGTGAAGTGCGGAATGCGACTCGCCAGGCAGGGCGCCGCCGGCTTCTCCGCGACCTGCAACCCCCACACCCTGGCCACCGCACGCACCTCGGCCTTGGTCAACCCGGCATCGGCGAGCGGACGGAGCACACCGTGCTCGGTCGCGGCGCGCGATCCCGGACGGTCCCGCCGGAGCGCGTCGTCCGCATTCTCGCCATATGCGATCGCCGTCAGCCCGTGTGCGGCCGCAACAGTGTCGTCGATGACGGTGAACAGCTCGTGTTTGCAGAAATAGCAACGGTCCGGGCCGTTACGCACATACCCCTCCCGGTCCCCCTCGCGCGTCGAGATCTCGATCAGCTCGACGCCGATACGGTCCGCGACCTCGTGCGCGATCGCGCGCTCGTCCGCGGCGAGGCTCGGTGAGACCGCGAGCACGGCACGCACCCGGTCCCTGCCGAGCCATCTGGTCGCGGCCGCGAGCAGCACCGCGGAGTCGACGCCCCCGGAGAACGCCACTCCGAGGCGGTCGACCCCTTCCAGAGCCTGTCGCATCGCGGCGAGCCGCCCAGCGGTCGTCTCGTCCAATGGTGGCGCGGTGGTCACGATTGCTCCTCTTCGTTGCCATGGGTCGCGGACTTCCGTACGGTGCGGGCGTGGACAAACGCCCGACGATCTACGACGTCGCCCAGGAGGCGGGCGTCGCCGCGTCCACCGTGTCCCGGGCCTTCTCCAACCCCGGCCGGGTGAACGCGAACACCTCCCGCAAGGTCTTCGAGGCGGCCGAGCGCATCGGCTACCACAGCAGTGCCCTCGAGGGTCGGGTGGGTGCGCGCACCCGTGCACTGGCTCTGGTCGTCAGTGACATCGCGAATCCCTTCTACGACGAGATCATCACCGGTGCCACGGATGCAGCGCGCGAGGCGGGCTATGTGCTGATGATCCTGCACACGCGGGAGGACGCCGACTACGAGCGCACCGTCATCGAGGGGTGCATCGACCTGGTGGAAGGCATCGTTTTCGCCAGCACCCGCCTCGGCGAGGTCGCCTTGCGCAAGATCGCCAAACGCCGTCCCGTCGTGCTGCTCAACCGGCGTATGCCGGAGATCAGCTGCGTGGTCATCGACAACGCCCGCGGCATCCGCCGCTCCGCCGAACATCTCGGTGGTCTGGGACACAGCTCGATCGCCTACCTGCCGGGACCGTCGACGAGCTGGGCGGACAGCGCACGCTGGCGGGCGCTGCGCGAAGCGGCGCACGAACTCGAACTCGTTGTCCGGCGCAGCGGTACGAATTGCGAAACACCTTCTGTGCAGGCGGGATTCGATGCGGCAGAGGACGTGATCGCGACCGGCGCCACCGCTGTGCAGACCTACAACGACGCGCTGGGCGTCGGACTGGTGCGCGGCCTGCGCGCACGCGGTGTGCGGGTGCCGGTCGACATCTCCGTGGTCGGCTTCGACAACATCCAGATCTCGCAACTCGTCGATCCCATGCTGACGACCGTCGCGTCTCCGCTGCGCTCGCAGGGCCACACGGGCGTGACCAACGTCCTGGCGCTCGTCCGCGGGCGCGCCAAGCACAGCGGCACCCTGGAACTGCCGGTCAAACTCGTCGTCCGGCAGACCACCGCACGGCCGGGTCGGATCATCCACCGGGACTGAACCGTCACTCAAGACCGCGGACCACCCAACCGGTAGAGCATCTCCCCGGCGTTGGGCACGACCAGGGTGTCCGGGTCGTGCCAGTACGCGTCGACATCGACGGAGTCCGGGTCGAGGTAGCCGAGGTTGATCGACTCGCACACCTCACGCGGGATGCGTGTCGCCAGAGTGACTTTCACCCGCAACTCCTCGGTGCCGGTGTCGGCGTCGTAGGTCCCCGCGCCACGCAGGTGGGTCGAGTGCGCGAGGGTGCCCCAGTGCACGGTCTTGAAGCGGTCCCACTGTTTCACGAAGTAGTCGCGGCAGTGGTAGCCGATCTCGAGGATCTCCGGGTGGTTGCGCGCGACCTCGGTGATGTGCGGCGCGTAGACGATCACTTCGCCGCCGTCGGCGACCACCGGCTCGACCTTGTAGAAGCCTTTCGCGCCGGTCCAGATCTCGTCATACATCCGCGGGACGAGGGACAGCACCCGTTTCACCGGGGCGTCCAGGTAGTGCACGTGGGTCTGGGCGCACACCTCCGCCGCCGACGCCCACGCGGCATCCGTGGAACCGAAGGACACCGAGTGCAGGCCGCTGCCCTCGGCGGTGACGATCTTGACGGCGAGCTTCTCACTCGGGATGAGCGCGCTGCCTTCGTTGATCAGCGCACGCACCGGCGTGATGCCGGTGGTGCCGATGATCTCCGACGAGGTGATCAGCGCGCCGAGCCAGTGTGAGACGTCGATGATCTCCTGCCCGGCGACGCCCGGGAAGAAGTACTTGTTGCCCCCGGAGATGCCGACCACCTCGTGCGGCAGCGCCGGCCCGACCACCAGCGACACGTCGTGGTCGACCACCGCGCGGTTGAGCAGCACCCGGACCTCCTGATGGATCCGGCCCTCCGACAGCTCCTCGATCCGCGACTGCGGGATCGTGCCGAGATCGGCGAACGTCTCCGGCTTCCACCACTCGTGGTTGAGCACGGTGACGCCCGGATAGGTCTCCTCCAGCCGACCGGGCTCGTAGCCCAGCAGCGCGCCCAGAGCGGTCTCACTCATCGCAGAGTGCGTGCCCAGTGCGATCAGCACGGTGATCCGGCTGGCCCGACCGTGCAGGCCCTCGTGCACGGCACGCATCAGCTGCGGCAGCGGACAGACCCGGGTCGCGTCCGGGACGATCACGCACACGCTACGACCTTCGAACGGGTGATCCCGCAGTTGCCCCACGATGAAGTCGTGCACCTGCGCATCGGTGAGGACACCGTCGGGTCCGCCTATCCGTGCTGCGGAGTCGGCCAGTCCCTCGGGCAGCTGCGTCGTCGTCATACAGCCACCTTGTCCTTCGGCACCACGCCCGGCAAGGAGGATGCGCAACTTGTGGCAACCATTGCCTCGCCCGCGTCGTTCTCCGCGAGGATCGGGTCATGGCCACTCCGCTGACACCACACCTCGACCGGCTCCTGCCCACCAGCCCGGAGGTGCGCGCCATCGCCCGTGAGTTGTTCGCGCAGGTCGAGCACCTGCCGATCGTCTCCCCTCACGGGCATGTCCCGGCGCAGTGGCTGTCGGAGGATCAGCCGTTCGGCGACCCGACCTCGTTGCTGATCTCGCCGGACCACTACCTGACCAGGCTGCTGCACTCGGCCGGCGTGCCGCTGGAGACGCTGGGCGTCGGTGGTCACGTGCTGGACGAGGCGGGGTCCCGGGCCGCCTGGCGGACGTTCTGCGACCACTGGCCGGTCTATCGCGGGACCCAGGTGCGCTACTGGATCGAGAACGAACTGGCCGGGATCTTCGGCATCACCGAACGCCCGAGCGCCGACAGTGCCGATCGCATCTACGACGCATTGTGCGCTCGACTCGCCGAGCCCGCCTACCGACCGCGTGCCCTGTTCGACCGCTTCGGTATCGAGGTCCTGGCAACCACCGATGACCCCTGTGACAACCTCGTGCACCACGAGAAGCTCGCTGCCGACGAGACGTTCACGGGCACCGTCGTTCCCAGCTTCCGTCCCGACCGCTACCTGGAACCTGGTCGCCCCGACTGGAACACGCTCGTCGACGCGCTCGGTGCGGCCGCGGACACCCCCGTCGACACCTGGGCAGGGTTCCTGGACGCACTCCGCGCACGCCGCCGCTACTTCATCGAGCACGGTGCGGTGTCCGCCGACCACAGCCACGCCGACGTCGTGACCGTCGTACTCGAGCCGGCCGAGGCCGGCAGGTTGTACGACGCGGCACGCGCCGGGACGGCAACGCCGGAGCAGACCACCGCGCTGCGGCGCCACCTGCTCACCGAGATGGCCGGTATGTCGGTGGAGGATGGCCTGGTCATGACGCTGCACCCCGGCATCTACCGCAACCACAGCAGCGCCACCCTCCGCAGCTTCGGCCCGGACAGCGGTCACGACATCCCGATGCAGGTCGAATTCACCCGCGGGCTACAACCACTCCTGGACCGCTACGGCCTCGAACAGGACTTCCATCTGGTGCTGTTCACCGTCGACGAGACGACCTTCTCCCGTGAGATCGCGCCGCTCGCCGGCTTCTACCCGAGCGTGTACGCCGGCGCACCGTGGTGGTTCATCGACGCGCCCGACGCGGTACGTCGCTACCGGGCGGCCATCACCGACGACATCGGCTTCTACCGCACGTCGGGTTTCATCGACGACACCCGTGCGTTCTGCTCGATCCCCGCCCGACATGACATGTCCCGCCGTCTCGACTGCGGCTTCCTCGCCGAGCTGGTCGCCGAGCACCGGATCGAACTGGACGAAGCGCAGGAGCTCGCCGTGCAGCTCGTCACCGACATACCCCGGAAGGCGTTCAAACTGTGACCGAGTCGCGTGCCCTCTCCCGTGCAGCCGACGGGCGCCCCGCTGCGCCGGTGCGCAGCGTGCACCTCGGCCTGGGCAATTTCGTCCGTGCCCACCAGTGCTGGTACACCGAGCACGCGACCGACGCCGCGCAGTGGGGTATTGCGGCGTTCAGCGGCACCACCAGTGGCCCACCGGCTGACCTGACCGACCAGGACAGCATCTACACGTTGCTGACCCGGGCCACGGATTCCGATGTGCCCGAGGTTGTTTCGAGTATCAGCGCGAGTTTCGGCGCGGACGATCTGGATGCCTGGCGGGAGTTCTTCGCCCGGCCCGAGCTGGCCTTCGCGTCCACGACGGTGACCGAAGCCGGCTACTGCCGTAACGCCGACGGCGGCCTCGACCTCGACGACTCGCGCGTTGCGTCCGACCTCGCGGCCCTTCGCACGGACGGTGCCGACGCCCAGGTGCGCACCGCACCCCTGAAGCTGCTGCTGGGACTGATGGCCCGTCGCGCGGCAGGGCTCGGCGGCATCGCCGTACTCCCGTGCGACAACCTGCCCGAGAACGGCGCGGTGGCTCGCCGGGTCGTGCTCGATGCCGCGCGTGCACTCGATCCGGCCCTGGCCGACTGGATCGTGCAGAACGTGTCGTTCGTGTCCACGATGGTCGATCGGATCACCCCGCGCAGCACCACCGCCGACCGGAGCCACCTCCTCGCCACCACCGGGATCGACGATCCGGCGCTGGTCGTGACCGAGCCGTATGCCGAGTGGGTCATCTCGGGCACCTTCCCCGTCGGGCGACCGTCCTGGGAGGACTCCGGCGCGCGGTTCGTCGACGACATCGTGCCCTGGGAGCACCGGAAGCTGTGGCTGCTCAACGGTTCCCACTCGCTCATGGCCTACGCGGCAAGCATCCTCGGCAGCCAGACCGTGGCGGACGCGATCGCCGATCCGCGCGTGCTCGGCTGGGTCGAGCAGTGGTGGGACGAGGCGTGCCGGCATCTTCCGCTGCCCGCCGACGAGCTGGCTGCTTACCGGGCTGCGCTGTTGTCCCGGTTCGCGAACCCGAACATCCGTCACCTGCTGGCGCAGATCGCGGCCGACGGCACCCAGAAGCTACCGGTCAGGATCGTGCCGATCGTGCGGGCCGAGCTCGACGCGGGCAGGGACGCCGGTGGCGGTCTGCGGGTGGTCGCAGCATGGATCGCGCACCTGCGTGGCCTGGGGGCGCCGCTGCAGGACAACGGCGCCGAGCAGATCCGGACGCTGGCCGCCGGCGACAGGGATGCCGCAGTCGCGCGGGTTCTGGCACACCTCGGCATCGACGGCGGAGCGCGCAAGGCCGTGAGCGCCGAACTGGAGCGGTTCGAGTCCTCCGCGGTGACGACGTGAACATCGCCGTACGACACAAGGTTCAGCACGTCGTGGTCATGGGGGTGTCCGGTTGCGGCAAGACCACCGTCGCGCAGGCACTGTCCGAGCAGCTGGCTGCGCAGTTCGGTGAGGCCGACCGGTTGCACCCGCAGGCGAACGTCGACAAGATGACCACCGGTCACCCCCTCGACGACGAGGACCGGTGGCCCTGGCTGGACCTCGTTGCGGACTGGATGGATCAGCAGAGCCGGGCGGGCCACCTGCCGATCGTGAGCTGCTCCGCCCTCAAGCGCCGCTACCGGGATCGGCTTCGCGACAGGCTCGGCGAGATCGCCTTCGTGCACCTGGCCGGTCCGCGCGCGACGATCCTGCAGCGAATGCAGAATCGCACCGGACATTTCATGCCGGCCGCATTGCTCGACTCGCAGTTCGCCGACCTGGAACCGTTGCAGGAGGACGAGTTCGGCGTGACGGTCGACGTCACACTGCCCGGACAGGCGGTCATCGAACGCGCCCGCTGTTGGCTCACCGCCGGCACCGGCGACGCGACCATCGGGTGAATTCACAGCGCGAGTTTCCCCAAACCAGCCTCCGGATGTGGTAACTCAGGCCACAATTGCGGTCAAGGATCCTTGCCCCGAGGACCCTGTAGGTCTCCGGCGGGCGCGCGCCGGGGGGAGCCACCCAAGGGAGCGGATGGGCCTGCCACCGCACGGGCAGGTCGGATCGGAGGATCCATGCGCCATTTCCGTTCACTCGCCATCGGCTGCGTCACAGCCGGCTTGGCCGTCGCCACCCCAGGCATCGCCTCGGCTCATCCGAGGAGCAATGCGCCAGTCGTTCTGTCCACGTCGGTCGGTGCACCGTTCAACCTCGAGGTCGACGGAAGTCGTCTGCTGGTTGCCGACGGCGGAGCCGGGCTGGTCGGCAGTGTCCAGCGCAACGGTTCGATCACACCCGTCGTCTCGGACGTTCCCGGTGCCTCGGGAGTGGCCACCCGTGGCAGGTCGCTCGCCTACACCTCGACGGTGAGCAACGAGGAGACCCTGGAGAACTTCGCCTCCGGCCTGCACATCCGGCGACCGGGCCACCGCACGGTCTACGCCGACACGACGGCATACGAGAAGAAGTACAACCCGGACGGTGTCAACCACTACGGACCGCGCAGCAGCGACCCGTGTGTCACGGGCGCGCTCGGCCCGCGGTACACCGGCCTGCTGGACTCGCACGCCTACTCCGTGGCGAGTGACCGCAACGGCTGGCTGGTCGCGGACGCGGGTGGCAACGACCTGCTGTCCGTGAGCGACCGCGGCCGGATCCGCACCGTCGCGACGTTCCCCGCGCAGCCCGCTGTGGTCACCCAGGCGGCGATCGATGAGCTCGGTCTCCCCCAGTGCACTCTCGGCGTCACCTACGACTTCGAGGCCGTACCCACCGATGTCGAGGTGGGCCCGGGTGGATCGATCTATGTGACGACGCTGCCCGGCGGCCCCGAAGGTCCGCAACTCGGTGCACGGGGATCGCTGTGGAAGGTCAACCCGTACACGCACTCGGTGACCCGGATCGCCACCGGCTTCCTGGGGGCGACCAACCTGGCGCTGGGCACGCACGGCGACATCTACGTCGCGGAGTTGTTCGGCAACAAGATCTCGGTCGTGCACTCGGGTCGGGTGTCGACGCTGGTCGAGCTGCCAGGAGTCGTCGCCGTCGAGAGCGCCCGCAACGGAACCCTCTACGCGGCGACGATGGGCAGCGAGAACGGCCCGGGCACCATCGTGAAGATCGCAGCAACCTGCAAGGGGCACCCACGCCACGGCGTGCGCTGATCCGGTAGGCCGGTGGGAGGCTACACCCCTGGACTCCTCCCGCCGGCCTGCCTTCTCCGCATCGTGGTGGCAGGAGCCACGCCGAGGTCTCGTCGAGCCGGAGTTTCGGGCCTCGTGCGGTGAGTGCCCCCGACGGGACTCGAACCCGCACTCGAGCGATTTTAAGTCGCCTGCCTCTGCCAATTGGGCTACGAGGGCGAGAGCCAGCGTACGCGTGGGGTGCCCGGTGGAGGTGGCGTGGTCCGGGCACCCCACGCGACGGCGAATCGGTCAGTCGGCCACGGTGGGCACGGAGCTCAGGTGTGGGCGACGTGCCTGAGCATGCGCGAGCCGACTGGTCGCCCAGAACGACGCGAGCACGGTGGCGATCAGCAGCACGCCGATGAGCAGGATGCGCCCGTCGAACGGGGCCGCCGATCCGCTGCCGCTCTCCTTGCGCGCGGAGCCGGACAGGAACGGGACGATGAACAGGACCGCGATCCCGACCGTCGCCTCGAAGGCCGCGACCTTCGGGAAGTGTGCGCGCACCGCGTGCCGGACCGTCGGCACGTCACCGCCGCGCAGCGACCGTTCGATGCGCGGCAGCAACACCACGTGGTTGTAGCCGCCGGCGGCCAGCATGACGCCGACGAGCACGATCTTCAGCAACAGGAACCGGCCGTACGGCGTCGTGACGAACTCCCCGAACCCACCGACGTGTTGCCAGGACATCCACAACCCGGAGATCAGGATCCCTCCCGCGGCCGTCATCGCCATGACACTGAACCGCGACCAGGTGCCCGCCCAGGCCGCGTCGGACGCCGATCCGCGACTCCGGACCGCGAGAGCGGCGAGCACCCCGAGCCCGCCGAGCCAGACGAGCGCGCCGAGGATGTGGACCTGGGTGAGGACGGTCTTCAACCAGTCGTCGACCACGAGTCCGGCGAAAGCCGTCGGCACACTGACCACGACCTCGCCGACGACGCCGACCAGCAACGCCCACCAGCCGAGGCGCCGGGACGCGCGTCGGCCCGCGGCGACCGCCAACAGGGCCGCCCCCTCCAGCAGTACGACCTGCACGAGACGGAGCGTCGACTCGGCGATCCACTCGCCGGATTCCTTGGGCGCAGTGAGGAATTCGCCGATGACGTCGGGGCGCAGACCGTGGGCGAAGGCGAATTCGCCGCTCCGGGCCGCGAGCGCCGCCTCCTGCAGGTAGAGCAGCGGCAGCATCGCGACGCCGATCACCGGGAAGATCGCCCAAGTATGACGCTCGCGGCCCTCGACCGACTGCGCGTGGTCGCGGTGCGCGGGCAGTACCGCGATCAGCACCACGGCCAGTCCACCGAGCAGGGCACACAGCCCGGCGAAGTACCCGACCTCGGTCAGGACACGCCACGGAGGGGGTGCCGTGTAAGGGACGACGGTTTGCTCAGCGATGACGGAAAGTTGGTTCACAGTTAGGTGAGGCTAACCTATCTCGTCGACCGGCGGTTCCTTCCTGTGTTGTGATCTGGCACACAGTTTGCTCACAGGTTCGCCCGGGCGCCCGGACCGGGCCGTGAGTGCGGGCCGTCAGTGCGGGCCGTCCTCCGACGCCGGATCCCCAAGGTTGCCGAGGAACACCAGTGCGGTCGCCGCGCGCACGGACCGTCGGCTGCCAGAACCGGCGATGACGGTGGCGCCCGCTTCGACCGGGTGCACCGTGTCGTCGACGACAACAGCGCCGGAACCCGACAGGATGTGGAAGCTCGCTGCCGGCCCAGGGTGATCCGGCAGCGCCTGACCCGCCGCGAGCGCGACGAGCACCACCTTCAACTCCTCGGATTCGTGCAATATCCGAACGTCGGGCGCGCCTTCCCGGGGCGCGACCACGTCGCGCCAGTCCGCCCACACGCCGGTTGGGACGCTCACGACACAGGCTTCGCAGCAGCCGTCCGGCCGATCCGCACGCGCCATACCTCCGGGCCCTGTTCGAGGTACTCCCAGGTGAACTCACCGGCGTTCTCCGCCTCGAACTGATAGCGCAACGGCTTGGGGTCGTGGTCGTTGACCAGCACGTAGCTCGCATCGACGGGCAGCGTGTTGAAGGTCTCGAAGATGAGCTCGTGACGCCGCCGGGGCTCCTCGGTGCGAACGTCGAGCACGCGGTCTTCACTGGACACGATGGATCCTCCTTGCTGAGATCGCCGACACGGATGCGCCGGCGGACTTCAATTTACACGATCTATACTTGTAAAAATAAGTAAGTCAGACTGTTGTGGGAGCATGACGTCGTGGAGCGTGAGGAGCTGACCCGGCCGGACCCGCAGGCGGGCCCGGTGCTCGGCGACAGCCGGGCGCAGGTGCTCGCCGCCCTGCAGGGTTCACCGGAGCCCGCGTCGGTGACCGAGATCGCCGACGAGGTGGGGCTGCATCCCAACACCGCCCGTTTCCACCTGGACGGCCTCGTCGAGCAAGGGCTGGCCCGCCGCGAGACCGAGCAGCGCGACGTGCCCGGTCGGCCCCGCGCGCTCTACCGCGCCACGGCAGACAGCGCTCGCGCTGGTCGGCGCAGCTACCGCCTGCTCGCCGAGATCCTCACCAGCTATCTGGCCTCACACACGCTCGCACCCAGCGACGCGGCGCTGCACGCCGGCGAGGCATGGGGGCGCTTCCTCACCGACCGCCCGGCCCCCTTCCGCACCGTGGACGACTCCGCGGCTACCCGGCAACTGGTCGACGTCCTGGACGAGATCGGCTTCGCACCGGAGCCGGTGGAGCAGGACAGCCGCCGGCAGATCCTGCTGCACCAGTGCCCGTTCCGTGAGGTCGCCGAAGAACACCGCGACGTGGTGTGCGCCGTCCACCTCGGCCTGATGCGCGGCGTTCTCGCCGAACTCGACGCACCGGTGGACGCGGCACGGCTCGACCCGTTCGTCGAGGCGAACCTCTGCGTGACAACGCTGGCCGACCGCGCGGCACGCACCGTCTCCGCCGACGACGAGTCGGACTCAGGCTGAGGCGCGCCGCCGGCGCAGGTAGCGCAGTCTGCGTCGCTCCTCCGGCGTCATACCACCCCAGATGCCGTCATCCTCGCCGTGCGCCAGCGCTGCCTCCAGGCACTGCGCGGCCACCGGACAGGTGCGGCAGATGGCCTTCGCACGCTCGGTCTGGGCGAGCGCCGGCCCGGTCGTCCCGACCGGGAAGAACAGGTCCGAGTTGAGACCACGACAGGCTGCGTTCCTGCGCCAGTCATCGTCGGGATCCGTGAGCACGAGCGAACCTCCCCACCGTCAGGCGTCGGACCGCAGCGCCCGCGCGTCGGGCAGCCGGTAGAGGTTGCCCCACCTGCCGCCGATCTGCGACACCCAGGACTCGGGCGGCCGCCCGTCGACCCTCGGGTAGCGGCGGGGATCGCCCACAGGAGGTTCGATCCGCACGTTGCGATAGACCAGCTCCTTGCCGAGCCGGCGCACGGCATCGAGTCCGGTCAGGGTCGCGCCGTCGACCAGGAGCACCGGCAGGTCCGGCCTGTCCAGCGCCAGCCACTCCGCGCGCCACGCCCGCACCCGCCGGTACGCGCCGCCGGTGATCGGACCCCGATTGACCGCGACGGCATACCCGGCCTCGCGCAACGGGTCCGCGTCGACCCCCGACCGCAGCACGGGACCGGTCAGCGGGGTGCGCAGGACGTTCGGGTTGCCGATGTCGACCCCCTCGCGCCAGTACAACTCGAACAGCAGCCGGCGTGCTTCGCCGGCGACCCGACTGCCGCAGAGCTCCGACCAGGCGGACACCGCGGCCTCCGTCTTCGGGGCCACCGCCGGGACGCGCCACGGCAAGAGTTCCCCGTCGAGCAGCGAGGCCTGCAAGGTCGAGAACCGCGCCACGAGTGCACGACGGTCCTCGCCGGACAGGGGCACGCCGCCCACGGGAAGGTCGGCGCGGGACTCGACCGCGCGCCAGTCCACCTCCACCTCCCCGGCCAGCGCGTCCGCACGTCTGCTCGCGACGTAGCACTCCGGGCTACTGAAGTCGGCGTAAACGATCAGGCTCATGGCGACCAACCTCCGTTCCGATGGCGCCGATACCGCGGCGCTGACTATTTTTTACTAGAGTAATAGTTTTTATTACTCAGGGGAAGACGTCGCCGGTGAATGGGTAGCGCGGAGCGGGCTCCGGACCGGGGCTCGGAGCAGGAGGGTCGGGCGGAAGGGTCAGCCGAGCCCGAGGGCGATGCCGTCGAGGATGTCGTGTTCGCTGGTGAGCACCGTGTCGATGCCGGCCACCGCACTGACGCGGCCGACGATGGTGCGCCAGATCAGCGCACCCGATCCGATGACGTCGACCCGCCCGGGATGCATGTAACCGAGCGCGGCACGCTCTGCGCGGGTCGCCCGCAGCAGTGCGTCGCAGGAACGCTGGGCCTGCTCGACCGACAACTCGGTGCCGTGGATCCGCTCCGGGTCGTAGACCGCGAGCCCCAGCGCATGCGCCGTGATGGTGGTGACCGAACCGGCCAGCCCGATCAACGCACCGGCGCGTTGCAGCGGAACCGTCGCGGCGGCTTCGTCGATCGCGGCGTTGATGTCGACCAGCGCCGCGTCGATCTCGGCGTCAGTGGGCGGGTCGGTGTGCAGATGACGCTCGGTGAAGCGCACGCATCCGATGTTCACCGACCGTGCGGCGGTCACGTCGCCGGCGCCGAGGACGAACTCGGTGGATCCCCCGCCGAGGTCGACCACGAGGTATGGCGCAGGCGTCGACGGCTGCACCACGCTCGTCGCGCCGCGAAAGCTCAACTGTGCCTCTTCATCACCGCTGATGACCTCCGGCTCGATGCCGAAATCGCTGAAGGCGGAGGCGATCCCACGGGTGAAGTCGGCTGCGTTCGCCGCATCCCGCGACGCGGAGGTGGCCACGAAACGCACCCGTTCCACGTCGGCCGCGACGCACTGCCCGGCATACACCCGGGCTGCTCGCAACGTGCGCTCCATCGCGTCCGGTGCGATGCGACCGGTCACGTCGACACCCTGACCGAGGCGCACGATCTCCATCGTGCGCACGACGTCACTCAGTGACTGCCCGTCGGTGTCCGCGATCAGCAGGCGGATCGAGTTGGTGCCGCAGTCGACGGCCGCGACTCGCGTCATACCTTCTCCTGGGGCTGGGTGCAGCAACCGCCGTCCCACCAGGCGGGAAGCATTGAAAGTGCTTCGTCGCCAAGCGGATTGACGCCTGGGCCGACTGCCATCGAGTGCGCCACAAGCACGTGCAGGCACTTCACCCGGTCGGGCATCCCGCCCGCCGAGATGCCGGCGATCTCGGGGACCTCACCGAGCGCGGCGCGCCGCCGCAGGTAGTCCTCGTGCGCCGCACGGTAGGCCGCCGCCAGCTCGGGGTCCGTGCCGAGTCGGTCGGTCATCTCACGCATCAGGCCGCGGGCCTCCAGCGTTCCGATCGCGCCGGTCAGCCGGGGGCAGGTGGCGTAGAAGGTCGTCGGGAAGGGCGTGCCATCGGGCAGTCGCGGCAGTGTCCGGACCACGGCAGGACAACCGCAGGGACAACGTGCCGCGATCTCGACCACCCCACGCGGCAGCCTGCCGAGTTGTCGCTCGACCGCCTCGAGGTCTGCGGGATCAACCGCAGGAGAAGGGTTTTCGGGCATGGGTCGGTTCAGTGTTCGCCGGAGGACACGACGGACCGCCACAGCGTGCCGTACCAGGTCTGCGACTGGTTGGCCCGTTTCGCGACACCCGCACCCGACGTCCCGTCGGTCACGTAGACCGTCAGGGTCTTGCCCGGTTTGGCGAAGCCGAGCCGCTGACCGGCCTGCGCCTCGACATACTTCGGGTCGCTCCACTTGGCCTTCTCGGCCCGCAACGACTTGACGTCCGCCTGCTGGGCCGCGACCTGCGCCTGGAGTTTTGCGACCTGCTGCCGCTGCGACAGGTAGGAGCGCACCGTGGGCGCGATCACGACGGCGAGGAAGACGATCAGCGCACCGACGACGGCCAGTCGGCGCATCGAGCGCGGTGACCGCGTCTTGCGCACCGCCCGGGTGCCGGTCGCGGCCTTGCCCGGCGCCGTGCGCACCGAGGTGGTGCGCCCGGTGCCGGAGCGCCGCGGCCGGGCCGACGGGCGTGACGTCGCGCGCGACCGACCCGTCGGGGTCTTGCGCGAATCGCGTGTCACAAGTGGACCTTTCGTTGTCCTCGCTCAGGCCTTGAACCGCGGGAAGGCACTGGCGCCCGCGTAGACCGCGGCGTCGTCCAGCTCCTCCTCGATGCGCAGCAACTGGTTGTATTTGGCGACCCGGTCCGAGCGCGCCGGGGCACCGGTCTTGATCTGCCCGCAGTTGGTGGCGACCGCGAGGTCCGCGATGGTCGTGTCCTCGGTCTCCCCCGACCGGTGACTCATCATGCACCGGAAGCCGTTGCTCTGCGCGAGCGTGACCGCGTCGAGGGTCTCGGTCAGCGTGCCGATCTGGTTGACCTTGACCAGCAGCGCGTTGGCGATCCCGGACTCGATGCCGCGCGCCAGCCGCTTGGGGTTGGTGACGAAGAGGTCGTCGCCGACGATCTGCACCTTGTCGCCGAGCTCGTCGGTGAGGATCTTCCAACCCTCCCAGTCCTCTTCGTTCAGTGGGTCCTCGATCGACACCAGCGGGTATGACGCCACCAGGTCGGCGTAGTAGGCGGTCATCTCGGCGGCGGACTTCTTGCTGCCCTCGAACACGTAGGAACCGTCCTCGAAGAACTCGCTGGCCGCGACGTCGAGCGCGAGCGCGATGTCCTTGCCGGGGGTGTAGCCGGCGGCCTTGATCGCGTCGAGGATCAGGTCGAGCGCGGCGCGGTTGGACTCCAGGCTGGGGGCGAAGCCGCCCTCGTCGCCGAGGCCGGTGGCCAGGCCGCGGTCCTGCAGCACCTTCTTGAGTGCGTGGTAGACCTCAGCGCCCCAGCGCAACGCCTCCCGGAAGGAGCCGGCGCCGATCGGCGCGATCATGAACTCCTGGATGTCGACGTTGGAGTCGGCGTGGGCGCCGCCGTTGAGGATGTTCATCATCGGGACCGGCAGCAGGTGCGCGTTGGGCCCGCCGACGTAACGGAAGAGCGGCAGGTCGGCCGACTCGGCGGCGGCCTGCGCGACGGCAAGGCTGACACCGAGGATGGCGTTGGCTCCCACGCGGCCCTTGTTGTCGGTGCCGTCGGTGCCGAGCATCTCCTGGTCGACCAGGCGCTGCTCGCTGGCGTCATACCCGAGCACATGCGGCGCGATCTCCTCGGCGACAGCGTCGACGGCGTCCTGGACACCCTTGCCGCCATACCGCTTCGCATCGCCGTCGCGGCGCTCGACGGCCTCGAACTGACCGGTGCTGGCACCGGAGGGGACCGCGGCCCGTCCGACGGTGCCGTCGTCGAGCGCGACCTCGACCTCGACGGTCGGGTTGCCTCGGGAGTCGAGGATCTCGCGGGCGAGCAGGGCGTCAATCGTGGCCACTTAGCAGTCTCCTGGCAGGGGTCGGGACGTTGGGAGCAGGCATGATGCCCACACGTGCTGCGGGTTCAGACTATCGCCGACGGCGATGCGGATCCGGGACGACCCGCTCGGTGGGCCCGCCGACTTCGGCCGCTCCGTCGCCGACGGCGCCGGGTGACGCCCGGCACGGCTACCATGTCGAGGCGATTCTGCGAGGCAGTTCACGCCATTCCGGTGTCATGGACGATCGACTTGGTGCATCCTGTTCCGAACGGGCGACCACATTGCCCGCGTCTCACGCTGCCCGAGGGATGCGGACGCGGCGCCGACAAATACACGCGGACGTGGAGCAACTAGGGGTGGGGGCTCGTCCGCACAGACTGTGAAGACGGGGCGCCTCGCGGTGCGCCGCGGACTGGAAGAGACCGACGACGATGCCTGAATCACGCCGACCTGTGACGGCGTCTCCGGCGACGGACGACAACGCGCCCACGAGGACGTTCTGGCCACCGATGGACTGGTCACTGCGACGCAAGGTTGTCGCAGCCCTGGCGATCCCGCTGATCTTCGCCACCGTGCTGGTGTGTTTCCGGATCGCCGGCGCGTGGTCCGACGCGGGCGCCGCATCGCAGGCCAAGAGCCGGTATGCCGCGCTCGAGCCGTCCATCGACTACCTGGCCGCCAGCCAGGACCTCGCCGCAGAACTGGTCCGGCCGTCGCCGGACGACAAGACGATCGAGACGAACCGGGCACGGTTCGGCGCAGCACGCACGGCGCTCACGTCGGCGATCGGCTCGTCGAGCCTCAGCTCGCACCAGCGCAGCCTGCTCAACGCGGCGGTCAACAGCGGTGACGCACTCACCTCCGGGACCGGCGGGACGGGCGACGCCACGTCCCTGGCACCCGGCGCGATCAGCTCCGACGTGCTGGGCTTCCTGGACGACCTCAACGCCGCCCACCCCGAGCAGACGCTCAACGCGCTGCACGACGTGGTCACCGCGCAGAGCCACCTGGCCGACGAACGACTCGACCTGGCACGGGAGACCGGGTTCACCGACGACCTGCGGACCACCCTGTCCGCGGACGTCGGCGGCGAACAGGACGCTCTCGAGCGCGTCCAGGCGGCGCAGTTACCGACGGTGGATGTGTCGACCCAGCAGGCGGCGACGGTCAGCCGGCTCGCGTTCAGCACCAACGGCACGTTCGACCAGGTCAAGAGCGTGACCCCGAGCGTCACCTCCTCCTACCGGACGGTCTACCGCGCCGCGGTGGCCACGGCCACCGACCGGGTGTCCGCCCAGGCGGACGACTCGCGGCGCTCCGCGCTGCTGCAGATCGGCTTGATCCTGGCGATCCTGCTGCTCACCGTGCTGCTCGCCCTGCTCATCTCGCGACGGCTGCTGGTGCGGCCGATCGCCCGGCTGCGACGCAGCACGATCGACGTCGCCGAAGAGCACCTGCCCGCAGCGATCGAACGCGTGCAGTCCGGCCAGGGCGTCGGGCGGATCCAGAGCGTCGCGCTGCCCCATCGGGAGGAGATCGGGCAGCTGTCCCGCGCGATCGACGGGATGCAGAACCGCGCCATCCGGCTGGCGTCCGAACAGGCGACCCTGCGCCGGCAGATGACCGAGATGTTCGAGACCCTGTCGCGACGCAACACCTCGCTGGTCAACCAGCAACTCAACCTGCTCGAGCAGCTGGAGCGCAGCGAGGACGACTCCGCGCGGCTGGACAGCCTCTTCCGGCTGGACCACATGGCCGCTCGCATGCGACGTAACGGTCAGAGCCTGATGGTGCTCGCGGGCAACGAGGGCCGCCACCGGAACGAAACGCTCGCAATCGCCCAAGTGGTCGGGGCGGCGATCTCCGAGGTGCAGGACTACCAGCGGGTCGACGTCGCCCAGTTGCCGGACCAGATCGTCGACCCCGAGGTCGCGACGGACCTGGTGCACGTGGTCGCCGAGCTCGTCGACAACGCACTCGCGTACTCCCCGCCGCAGTCCCGCGTCCAGATCGGCGGTGCGCGCGCCATCGACGGTGGCGTCCTGCTGGAGATCGAGGACCACGGGCTCGGCATCGAGGCGGACCAGCTCGAGAAGCTGAATGACGACATCTCCGCCGGTGGCGAGTTCGGCGTCGAAACCACCCGCCACATGGGCCTTTTCGTGGTCGCACGGCTCGGGGAGAGTCACGGCATCGACGTACGGCTGCGCGCGAACCCCTCGGGCGGCACCGTCGCCGCGGTGCACGTGCCGGTCGGGGTGCTGCGGGCGCCCGAACCTGCCGCACCGCCGGCGCGTCGAGCCACACCCGCACCGGCCCGCGCCGAGCGCGCGACCGCCGTCGACGCCGCTCCCCCGGAGCCGGTCGAGCAGACCGAGGCCGGCCTGCCGCGTCGCCGACCGGGCGCCACCGGCGTGAGCGCCCTCACCGGCGCCGCCTCGCTCGGCGCCGCGGCCGCGCAACACACGGCCGACGCCAGCGATGCCCGGGGCGACTGGGTCTCCCCGATCGCCGGTTCGGCCTCGGCACCCGAGCGCTCGCTCGGCGCGATGGCGTTCTTCAGCGGCACCCGGGACGCCCGGCCGGGCCGATCCGACGACGCCGCCGGAGCCGACGGCGTCGGCGGCCGAGCGGGTTCCGGGTCCGGGTCCGACCTGTCGGCCGGTGACTCGGCGGAAGCCGCCGCGCCTCCGGCGCAGGAGCCACGTCATACTCCTCCCCGGGTGGAGGACACCCCGATCTTCCGGTCGATCAGCTCCCGCTGGCTGGGCGCGGACGGCGAACTGCCGTGGTCCTCCGAGCCCACCGACCGGGCATGGGAGGCCGCGCAGGCCGCGACGGAGGAGCACGCGGTGACCGACAGCGACAATCCGCTGCCGCGCCGGCAACCGGGGCGCTACATCGTGCCGGGCAGCGTGGAGTCGGCGAGCGCGACGGGCCCGCACGGCCGGAGCCCGGAGCACGGGCCACTGCGCGACCCGGAGGCACTGCGCGCGAAACTCAGCCGTTACAAGCAGGGCGTCGAACGCGCACGGCGAGCCGCCGCGGCCGACGATTTCGACCAGCACAACGACGACAACGGATCGAGGTCACGGTGACCGACTACTCCACGACAACCGGCCATGACGGCCAGTTCGACTGGCTCGTCTCGAGATTCGTGCAGGACACCCCCGGTGTCGCGCACGCGGTGCTCGTATCGGTCGACGGACTCGTGATCGCCCGGAACGCCGAACTGCCGATCGATCGTGCGGAGCAGATGGCTGCGGTCTCGTCGGGGCTGGCAAGCCTGGCGTCCGGGGCGGCCGGCCTGTTCGACGGTGGAGCCGTGCTGCAGTCCATCATCGAGATGCAGAACGGCTTCGTGCTGCTGATGAGCGTCGGCGACGGGTCACATCTGGCGGTGCTGACCGGCCCGTCCGCGGACATCGGTCAGATCGGGTACGAGATGGCGATCATGGTCGAGCGGGTCGGGCGCGCCGTGGACGCGGCTCCGCGGGCGCGGTGAGCGAACAGGCCCAGTGCGCGAATGACGGATGACCGATGACCGACGAGCCTCCCGAGTGGGATGACGGCGCCGAGGAACCCGCCGCGAGCGTGGTGCGGCCCTACACGCTCACGTCCGGGCGCACCACGTCGGAGGTCGACGTGCCGCTCGAGGCGACCGTCGAGCTCACGGTGGAGGGGCGATCGAAGCGCTGGCCGGCGCACGACCCGACGCGCCGGATCGTCGACCTGTGCGCCGACGAACTGCTCTCGGTCGCGGAGATCGCGGCCCGGGCCGGTCTCGCGATCGGCGTGGCCAGGGTTCTCGTCGGCGACCTGGCAGCCGAGGGCAGTGTGCAGTTGCAACAGACCATGACCGACAGCACGTCCAGTGACGAGCGCATCAACCTCATTGAAAGGACCCTGCGTGGACTCCGCGACCTCTAGCCCGGCCCATCGCACGACGTCGACGAAGATCGTCGTCGCCGGCGGATTCGGGGTCGGCAAGACGACGCTCGTCGGCGCGGTCTCCGAGATCGTCCCCCTGCAGACCGAGGCGACCGTGACCCAGTTGTCGGAGGGGACCGATCACCTCACGTCGACGCCGAACAAGAACACCACCACGGTCGCCATGGACTTCGGTCGCATCACCCTGGCGAACGATCTGGTGCTCTACCTGTTCGGCACGCCCGGTCAACGGCGCTTCTGGTTCATGTGGGACGACCTGGTCAAGGGCGCGATCGGCGCGATCGTGCTCGTCGACACCGCCCGCCTCGGCGACGCCTTCTCGGCCATCGACTACTTCGAAGCCAAAGGCCTGCCGTTCATCGTCGCCGTCAACCAGTTCGACGGCACCCGAGTGCATTCCGAGGCCGAGATCGCCGATGCGCTGGCCATCTCACCGCACATCCCGCTGATGCGGGTCGACGCGCGGGACCGCGACTCGGCGAAGGCCGCGCTCGTGCGCGTGACCGAATTCGCGCTGGAGCAGCACCGGGCCGCGGCGGCGCAGTCGTAAGCGGCGGCGTCCCTGACCTGGCCCGGCCTGGGGCTGGCCTGGCCCGGCCCCAACCCGCGACCGTCGCTACTTCGGGACGCACTTTCCGCGTTACCCTGTCCCCAACCCGCGACCGTCGCTACTTCGGGACGCACTCCGCGAAACCCTGCCCCCAACCCGCGACCGTCGCTACTTCGGGACGCACTTTCCGCGAAACCCCGTCCCCAACCCGCGACCGTCGCTACTTCGGGACGCGGTGGTCGACGGCGCGCATCGCGTCGACGAGCGGTGACCGGCCGGATTCGGCTTCGATGCCGTCCGCGGCGCCGTTGCGGTCCGCGCTGCTGCGTCCGGCGCTCACCTTGAACTTGCCGACGATGCGGGAGATGCGCAGCTCGATCCCCACGATGTCGCCGAGCCGGCCGCGCAGATAATCGGCCGGAGCCTGCCCCATGTGCCACGCGTCGACGCGGCCGCCCTCCATGACCTGGGTCAGTTTCGCGACCGCCGCTCGCGTCCAGCGCAGGTCGTCGTGGACGACGAGTTCGCCATACACGTGTGCCACCAGGTAGTTCCAGGTGGGCACGACCTCATGGTGCTCCTGCTTGGAGGGATACCAGGTCGGCGAGACGTAATGGTCGGCGCCGTTGAAGACGACCAGGGTCTCACCCTCGTGCTGGCCGGCACGCCACACGTCGTTGGCTCGGGCGACGTGACCGATGAGCTTGTCCCCGTCCTCACTCACCTCGAGCAAGAACGGAATGTGGTTGGCACTCAAGGATTTTCCGTCGGAGGTCACCAAGGTCGCGAACGGCACGGAGGAGATCAGCTCCGCAACCTCCGCGGTGGATGGTGCTTCGTCGTGTGCGGGCAGGTAGACCATCCATTCATCGTCGCACCGGCCCGTATGGCGTGCTCAGCCGGCTGCCGCGCGCGCCCGGTCCAGGTCGGCGCGGGTGAACACCGAGCGCACCTCGACCCCCGCGTCGGCGAGCCCGGTCGCCTCGGGCGGTCTCCGGTCGATGGCGCAGACGACCAGGTCGATCCGGGCACCCAGGCGCCGCAGTTCCTCCGCGCCGGCGATGACGGCGCCGCCCGTCGTGATGACGTCCTCGACGAGCACGACGTGTCGGCCTTCGACGGAGCCGCCCTCGGCGAGCTTGCGGGTGCCATACTCCTTGGCCTCCTTGCGCACGAAAACAGTTGGCAGATTTACCAATTGCCCGAGCACCGCTGCAATGGGCACACCACCGAGCTCCAGGCCTCCCAGAACTTCGGCGTCATCGGGTAGCAGCGGCTGCATCCCTGCCGCGACCCGGCGGATGAGCTGCGGGTCGCCCTCGAACAGGTACTTGTCGAAGTACTCGGTCGCCACCTGTCCGGAGCGGAGGGTGAATTCGCCGTGCACCGGCACCGGGAGTCGATGGCCGCGGCGAGGTCCTGATCCGTCATGACCCGTAGCTTGTCATGCTCCCGAAGCCCCGCGCCCAGTGCTCCTGGACCGGCTACGTTGGGCGCATGCAGCTGTTCGAAGCCGGTTCGGTGATCGAGCGCAGGGAGGTGCTCCACGGTCGCCTCTGGCTGTCGACGCCGGTCACCGTCGTCAGAGATGACGGCGACATACTCGCCGTGCGCCTCGATCCGGGTGCGCCGATGACTTTCGCAGCGCACCCGTTCGGGCGCCACCCCTGGGCCGGATCCACCCGATGGGCCGAGACGATCGTCCTGCAGCTCTACCGGCCGCAGCACCTCTACTCGGTCTGGAAGATGTTCGGCGCCGACGGGGCGTTCCGGCAGTGGTACATCAACTTCGAGGCACCGCTGGCCCGCGACGCGGTGTCCATCGACACCGACGACTACGGACTCGACATCGTCATCCGGCCGGACGGCACCTGGTGGTGGAAGGATGTTCCGGACCTGCACCATCAGCGGGCACAGGGGCGCATCGAGGCGCGGACGGTGCTGGCCGTGCTGGAGGCCGCGGCCCAGGTCGAGCAGCATTTGATCGACGGCACCCGGTGGTGGAGCGACTGGGACAGTTGGACGCCCGCCGGTCGCGTCCCGAGCCCGGGCCCGGCCCCGGTGGGCGAGGTCCCGCGAATCACCCGCTGACGGGCGGCCGGGCGACCTCACGCAGCGTCGCGCGCAGGGCAGCGTCGGCCGAGACACCGCCGGCGCGGGCCTGCGCGACCAGCGCCAGCAGCCGGCCGCCGAGATCCGCGCCCTCGTCATACGACACCTGTATGCCGCGGCGGTCCGCCCGGGTGAGCACCTTCTCGGCGATCAGCAACGGCGACAACGACGCGGGGATGCCGGCCAACAGGTCGTCCTCGTCCCGGTCGGACTTCTCGGCGGCCTTGATCCGCTCCCAGGACCGCTCGACCTCGTCGGGAGTGCTGGCATCGCCGTCGCCGAACACGTGCGGGTGACGCCGAATCAGTTTGTCCACCAACAGACTCGCGACATCATCGATGGTGTAACCCGGGTCCTCGTCCGCGGCGATGCGCGCATGGAAGAGCACCTGCAGCAACACGTCACCGAGCTCCTCCGCGACGTGCTCGGTGTCGCCGGTCTCGATCGCCTCGACCGTCTCGTGGGCTTCCTCGAGCAGGTACTTGGCCAGCGACTCGTGCGTCTGCTCGGCGTCCCACGGGCAGCCGCCCGGCGACCGCAGCGCGTCCATCACGGCCACCGCGTCCAACAAGCGCGCACCCGGGACGTCCCAGGAACCGACCAGCACCTCGATCTGCGGCGGGTCCTCCAGCCGGGTCAGCTCCTCGGCGATGGCGTCGGTCAGACCGGGGTCGGCGTCGGGAGAGCTGATCCAGACGATCGACCGCTCCGCGGCGGCCGCGACGAGCGCACGCGCGCTCTCGGCCGCCGACTCGTATGGCGCCGCCGCAACGTCGATGCCGGATGCCGCAACGGCGGCGGGCACCGGGTCGTCCGGGTCCGCGGTCAGCACCTGCGCAGCGCTCTCCAACGCGGTCCAGGCATCCCGGGAAAGCAGACCCGCCGCGACACGGGGGCTGGTCACCAGCACCGTCAGCAGCGGCTGCGGCCCGGTCACTCCGCGGGGTGGCCGTTCGGCGCGGCGCCGGTCGAGGTCGGCGAGGCGCTGATCCACGGCTCCGGAGCGGTCGTCGGCCCGGTCCCCTTGACCCAGGAGCCGTACCGCGGGTTCAGCGTGGCGTTCTGCGCCGCGATCTTCTCGGTGTCGGCCTTGGTCAGGTTGCCCGCGTTGCTGAGCGTCTGCGAGATGTCGTTGACCCGCAGGGCCTCGACCGCGACGTCGGACAGCGTCGACTTCTTGTACTTGTTGCGCAAGTAGGAGTCGGAGAACACGACGCCGTTCTTCTCACCGACCTTGATGATCTCGGGCCCGATGGACAGCACCTGCGCGACGTTCGCCGGGTCGATGCCGTAACCGGTCGCCTTGTTGATCTCGTCCGTGGCGGTCTGCAACTGCTGGCTGGTCACCGTCCGGCCGTCATACTGCAGCGCGGTGGAGCCCCTGTGCATCACACCGTCGGCGCCACATCCGGCGAGCGCAAGGGTGCTGATCGCGACTGCGGCACCCACGACGAACCGTCCGCGGTGGAAGCTGGGCATGGAGAACGGCCTTTCCTTCTGCGATGTCCTGACCAGCGCCGGAGTCCGGCGCGCACCCTGCATCATGCCAGTCCTCGCTGTGGCCGTGAGTGGCCGGTCACGCCGACGCACTCGCGGCCGCGGAGATGTCGTCCAGCAGCACCGCTTTGATCAGCTGCGCCGCCCACCGCAGCACCTCGGTGTCGCGCAGCGGCTTGCCGCCGACGGGTGCCGTCTTGGGTTGCGGCACGAGGATCTGATGTATGGCGGGCTTGACCATCGTGCCCTTGTAGATGCGCTCCAGCCGCAACTGCTGGCTCTCCCGCAGCTCGACCGGGCCGAAGCGCACCATCCGCCCCTGCAGTGCGATGTCGCCGATGCCGGCCTGCCGGGCGATGGTCCGCAGCCGGGCCACCTCGAAGAGGTGCTGCACCGGCTCGGGCGGCGCGCCGTACCGGTCGCGCAGCTCGGCCTCGATCTCGCCGAGCGCCGCCTCGTCCTCGACGGTGGCCAGCTTCTTGTAGGCCTCCAGCCGCAGCCGCTCCCCCGGCACGTACTCGTGCGGCAGGTGCGCGTCGACCGGCAGCTCGATCTTGACCTCGGTCGGGGCTGGCGACGTGCCGTCCCCGCGGAAGTCCGCGACGGCCTCCCCCACCATCCGGACGTAGAGGTCGAACCCGACCCCGGCGATGTGCCCGGACTGTTCGCCGCCGAGCAGGTTGCCGGCGCCGCGGATCTCCAGGTCCTTCATCGCGACCTGCATGCCGGCACCGAGATCGGTGTGGCTGGCGATCGTCTGTAGCCGGTCGTGTGCGGTGTCGGTGAGCGGCTTCTCCGGCGGGAAGAGGAAGTAGGAGTAGGCGCGCTCGCGGCCACGACCGACGCGCCCGCGCAGCTGGTGCAGCTGGGACAGACCGAGCTGGTCGGAGCGGTCCACGATGAGCGTGTTGGCGTTGGAGATGTCCAGGCCGGTCTCGATGATCGTGGTGCACACCAGCACGTCGTACTCGCGGTCCCAGAAGCCGGTGACGACGTCCTCCAGGCGGTGCTCGGACATCTTGCCGTGTGCCGTGGCTACCCGCGCCTCGGGCACCAGCTCGCGCAGCCGGGACGCGGCCTTCTCGATCGTGCCGACCTTGTTGTGCACGAAGAAGACCTGGCCCTCACGCATCAGCTCACGTCGTATGGCGGCGCCCACCTGCTTCTCCTCGTAGGCGCCGACGAAGGTCAGCACCGGGTGCCGCTCCTCGGGAGGCGTTGCCAGCGTGGACATCTCGCGGATGCCGGTCACGGCCATCTCCAGGGTGCGCGGGATCGGGGTCGCGGACATCGCGAGCACGTCGACGGCGGTGCGCATCTGCTTGAGCTGTTCCTTGTGCTCGACGCCGAAGCGCTGCTCCTCGTCGATGACCACGAGGCCGAGGTCCTTGAACTTCACCTCGTTGGACAGCAGCCGATGCGTGCCGATGACCAGATCGACCGTGCCGGAACGCAATCCGTCGATGATCTCGCGTGCCTCGCGGTCGCTCTGGAAGCGGGAGAGCGCCTTGACCACGACCGGGAACCCGGCGTAGCGCTCGGTGAACGTCTGATGGTGCTGTTTGACCAGCAGGGTGGTCGGCACCAGCACCGCCACCTGCTTCCCGTCCTGGATCGCCTTGAACGCGGCGCGGATCGCGATCTCGGTCTTGCCGTAACCGACGTCGCCGCAGATGAGCCGGTCCATCGGCACCGACTTCTCCATGTCGGCCTTGACCTCGTCGATGCTGCTGGCCTGGTCGGGGGTCTCGATGTAGGCGAACGCGTCCTCCAGTTCGCGCTGCCACGGGGTGTCCGGGCCGAAGGCGTGGCCCTCGGTCGCCATCCGCGCCGAGTAGAGCTGGATGAGCTCGGCGGCGATCTGCCGGACGTGCCGACGGGCGCGGGATTTGGTTGTCTGCCAGTCTGATCCGCCCATCTTGTTGAGGGACGGCTGCTCACCGCCGACGTAACGGGTGACCTGGTCCAGCTGGTCGGTCGGCACGTACAGCTGGTCAGCCGGCTGACCCTTCTTGGACGGCGCGTAGTCGATGACCAGGTATTCGCGGGTCGCACCGCCGACGGTGCGCTGCATCATCTTCGCGAACCGGCCGACACCGTGCTGCTCGTGCACGACGAAGTCGCCCGGGTGCAGCTGCAACGGGTCGACGACGTTGCGGCGCCGCGACGGCATCCTGCGCATGTCCTTGGTGCTGCCGCCGTGCGTTGAGGAACCGGTCAGGTCGTTCTCCGTGAGGAGCACGAACTCGCTTGATGCCAGAGCGAACCCGTTGCCCAAAGCGCCGGTCGCGATCTCCACTGCGCCCGGCGTGAGCTGTTCGATCCGGTGCGACGCCACGTCGTGGTCACGCAGCACCTCACCGATGCGGTGCCCGAGCCCAGGTCCCTCGGTGACGACCAGCACCCGGTTGCCGGCGCCCACCCAGTCGCGAATGTCGGCGACCGCCTGCTCGGTGCTGCCACGGTAGAGCGGCACGTCAGCGGTCCCGATGGTGACCTGTTCCCCGGAGAGCGCGTCGTCCTCCTGGAACTCGGCCAGCTCGGCATCGGTCGCGAACGCGGAGAACGACCACCAGGCAAGTCCCGCGGACAGCGCATGGTCGCGCAGTTCGGCGATCGACCAGTAGGAGGCCGTCCCCAGCACGGACTGCAGGTCGACCGGCACCGCGTTGCCTGCGGCGGCGTTGGACCAGCTGGCGTCCAGGAATTCGGCGCTGGTCGCGACCAGGTCGTGTGCCCGTCGACGGACGCGTTCCGGATCGGCGAGCAGCACGTGGGTGCCCTGCGGCAGCACGTCCAGCAGCGTTTCCATCCCGCCCGCGGTGCCGCCGGCGAGTAGGATCGGCGCGAGCGACTCCATCCCCTCGACCGCGATCCCCTCGGCGATCTTGAGCAGCATGTCCTGGACGCCGGGCAACTGGGCGGCGAGGGTGCGCGCCCGTGCGCGCACGTCCTCGGTGAGCAACAGTTCACGGCACGGCGGCGCCCACAGGCCGTGCTCCGCGATGTCGAGGCTGCGCTGATCGGCGACCTTGAACCAACGGATCTCTTCGATCGTGTCGCCCCAGAACTCCACCCGCACCGGGTGCTCCTCGGTGGGCGGGAACACATCGAGGATGCCGCCGCGGACGGCGAATTCGCCCCGTCGTTCGACCAGATCGGTGCGGGTGTATGCCGCACCCGCCAACGCCTCGACGACCTCGGGCAGCTCCGCGTCCTGTCCGATGCGCAGCGAGACCGGCGCGAGGTCACCGAGGCCCTTGGCGATCGGCTGCATGAGCGCCCGGACGCTGGCGACCACGACCGCGATCTCGCCATACGCCTCGTCCTCGGCGTCCGGGTGCGCCAGGCGGCGGAGCACCGCGAGACGCCGGCCCACCGTGTCGCTGCGCGGGCTCAGCCGCTCGTGCGGCAGCGTCTCCCAGCTGGGGAACTCGACGACCTGCTCGGCGGGCAGGAAGCCGCGCAGGCACGCTGCCAGGTCCTGCGCCTCCCGCCCGGTCGCGGTCACTGCGAGCACGGTGCGCGCCGGCCGGTCGGCGCCGCCCTGGGCGACGAGGGCGGCCAGTGGTCCGCGAGCGCCGGCGGCACACGCGATGTCGACGACGTTCGCCGTGCCGACGTGCGACAGCAGTCGCGCGACGGCGTCGTCCCGCGCGAGCAGGTCGAGCATGGGTTGCAGGCTCACCGGTGGGCAACTCCTTGATCGTCGTACCCGCCGGGGCGGGCACGCAAAAGGGCCCCGTTCGCAGGCGAGACGGGGTTGTCGGGATCGATTCTAGTCGGCCGCGGTATCGGGCCACGTCGTGGCGTGGGCGTCGAAGTCGGCCCCGGTCTGCACGGGCACGACGCAGAAGATCATGCCACCCGGGTCGGCGAGGATCGCGTAGTGCGGGTTGTCGCGCGACTCCTGCACGGTCGCTCCTGCCGCGACCAGGCGGGCCACCTCGGCGTCGATGTCGTCGGTCTCGATGTCGAGGTGGAGCCGCGGCGCACCGTCGTCCAGCCGCTGCAAGGCGAGCATCACGCCGCCTGGCAGCCGGTCCAGGCCCTCGAACGGGTCGTCCGGCGCGGTGCTGCCGGTCGCCCGACGTTCGCTGCCGCGAGCGGTGGTCCAGAATGCGGCCGCGGCCGGGTAGGTCTCCGGCGGGTGGTCGATGAGAAAGACTCCGATGCGACTGCGATGCATGGATCGACGCTATCGCCGGCGACCGACGACGGCGACTCCCTTTCGGGTCAGCGTGCGTGGATGACGTTCTGCACGTCGCTGAGGCTCTTGGTCGTGAGCAGCTCCGCGGCCTCGGCGGCGTCGGGCACGAGGAAGTCCAGTTCCTTGCGCTCGGCCGCGTTGAAGTCCTTCAACACGTACGCCGCGGGGTCCATCCGTCCCGGTGGCCGGCCGATCCCGACCCTCACCCGCAGATAGTCTTTACTGCCAACGGATTTGGTGATCGATTTCAGGCCGTTGTGGCCACCTTCGCCACCGCCGCGCTTCAGCCGCAACGTCGCGAAGTCGATGTCCAGCTCGTCATGGATGACGATGAGCCGCTCCAGCGGCACCTTGAAGAAGCGCATCAGCCCGGCCACCGGTCCGCCGGACTCATTCATGTAGCTGGTCGGGGTCGCGATAATCGCCGGTTGCCCGGCGAGGCGGATCGAGGCGGCCAGCGCGCCCGCCTTGTGCGCGCGCAGGCTCGTGCCGGCGTCGTGCGCCATACGATCGATCACCATGGCACCGACGTTGTGCCGGTTGCCGGCGTACTTGGGTCCGGGGTTGCCGAGACCGACGATCAGCCAGGGTGCGTCGTCAGTCACTGCTCATCCCATCCCTCGTGCGGAAACGCTTTGAAGATAACGCATTCCGGCGGTCGATCCGCCGTGGGCGCGGTGCGGCCCCGGTCCGAGACGGACCGGGGCCGCTTCAGCTTCTGGTGGATCAGGCCTCGTCGCCCTCGGCGGCCTCTTCGCTCGCAGCGGCTTCCTCGCCCTCGGCGGCCTCTTCGCCCTCGGCAGCCTCTTCCTCGGGCTCCTCGGCGGCCTGCTGGCTGACGTTGACGACAAGCAGCTCCTCGTCGGCGACCAGCGTGACGCCGGCGGGCAGCTCGACGTCCTTGGCCAGGATCTGGCTGCCGGCCTCGAGGCCCTCGACGGAGACGACGAACAACTCGGGGATCGACAGGACGTCGGCCTCGACGGAGAGCGTGGAGCTCTCGACGACGACGTTGGTCTCCGGGCCGGCCTCGCCCTCCACGTGGACCGGGACGTCGACGGTGACCTTCTCGCCGCGCTTCACGATGACCAGGTCGACGTGCTCGATGACCGGCTTGATCGGGTCGCGCTGCACGTCCTTGGCCAGCGCGAGCTCTTCCTTGCCGTCGAAGTCGAGGGTGAGGATCGCGTTGGAGTGCTTCAGCGCGAGCATCGTGTCGTGGCCCGGGAGGGTCAGGTGCACCGGGTCGGTGCCGTGCCCGTAGAGCACGGCCGGGATCTTGTGGTCGCGGCGGATGCGGCGGGCGGCGCCCTTGCCGAACTCGGTGCGCAGTTCCGCGTTGAGGCGGAGCTCTGTCTGTGCCATGGGGATTTCCTCGCTTCGTCGAGCAACTGGGTGTCAGTGGTGCCTCGACGTGGGACGCGGCGCGAGCGGCCGACATACGTGCGCAGGAGAGCAGCGTTCGAGGCTGCGGTTGCACACCTTGTCGATCACGGACGTTCGTGCAGCGTCCCTCGCCGAGGCTGGCGCCCTAGATCGTATGCCGGGAGCCGCGTCTCGCCCAAATCGGCGTCCCAGGAACGGGCGGCGGGCGGTGCGTCGGCGTACACAGCTCTCCCCAGTGGCGACTCCGGCACGCCCTGGACCGGTTTTGCGGTCACAGGTCCCCCCAGTGGCGACTCCGGCACGCCCTGGACCGGTTTTGCGGTCACAGGTCCCCCCAGTGGCGACTCCGGTACACCCGAAGCCGGCAAACCCGCGCACAGCCCTCCCCTGGGGCGACTCCGGCACGCCCGGGTCCGGTACACCCGGGCCGCACACCCGGTACGCCCCGTCAGGGGGTGAACATCGAGGTGACCGAGCCGTCCTCGAACACCTCGCGGATCGCCTGGCCGAGCAGTGGCGCGATGGACAACGCGGTGAGCTTCTCGAACTCCTTCTCCGGCGTGATCGGCAGCGTGTCGGTCACGACGATCTCGCGGGCGACCGAGTCGCGCAGTCGCTGCACGGCCGGCTCGGAGAAGATCGCGTGCGTCGCGGCGATGATGACGCTGGCGGCGCCGTCGTTCATCAGGGCGTCCGCCGCGTGGCAGATGGTGCCGCCGGAGTCGATCATGTCGTCGACCAGCACGCAGGTGCGTCCTTCGACGTGACCGATCACCCGGTTGGCGACGCTCGAGTTGGCCTTGGTGACGTCCCGGGTCTTGTGGATGAACGCCAGCGGGGCGTTGTCCAGCCGCCTCGACCACTGCTCGGCGACCTTGATGCGGCCGGCGTCCGGGGAGACGACGGTGAGCTCCTCGGTGCCGTACTTGCTCGCGACGTGCTCGGTGAGGATGGGCAGCGCCTGCAGGTGGTCGACCGGGCCGTCGAAGAAGCCCTGGATCTGGTCGGTGTGCAGGTCGACCGTCATCAGGCGGTCCGCGCCCGCAACCTTGAACATGTCCGCCATCAGCCGGGCGCTGATCGGCTCACGGCCGCGGGACTTCTTGTCCTGGCGGGCGTAGCCGTAGAACGGCGTGACGACGGTGATCCGCTTGGCGCTCGCCCGCTTCAACGCGTCGACCATGAGCAGGTGCTCCATGATCCATTTGTTGATCGGCGCCGTGTGGCTCTGGATCACGAAGGCGTCGCACCCGCGCACCGATTCCTCGAACCGCACGTACATCTCGGTGTTCGCGAAGTCGCGCAGCTCGGTCGGCACCAGCTGAGTGCCGAGATCGGCCGCGACCGCCTCCGCCAGCTCGTGGTGGGCGCGGCCGGAGAAGACCATCAGGTTCTTCTCCGTGGTGCGTTTCATGCCGGTGCTCATGACAACGCCTTCGTACCGGCGTTGTCGTTCGCCTGAGCCTGTATTCGCTCGCTGCGCTCGCTCATGATTACTGAGTGGGACCTTCCTGGTTGTCCGTGCCGTCGGGGTCGGCCGGCGGTATGTCGGTGGTGGCGTGCGAGGCTGCCTCGGCGGCGGCCGCGGTCGCGGTGCCGGCACGCCGGTGCGCCACCCAGCCGGGGACGTCGCGCTGCTTGGCCCGGGAGATGGCCAGTTCCCCGGGGGCGACGTCGTCGACGACGGTGGAACCGGCCGCGACATACACCCCGTCCGCGATGTCGACCGGAGCGACGATGACCGAGTTGCTGCCGACGAAGCTGTGCTTGCCCACGTTGGTGTGGCTCTTGGTGACGCCGTCGTAGTTGGCGAAGATCGTGCCGGCGCCGATGTTGCTGCCCTCACCGATGGTCGCGTCGCCGCAGTAGGTCAGGTGCGGCACCTTGGCGCCGTCCCCGATCTGGGCGTTCTTGGTCTCGACGAAACCGCCGATCTTGCCGCCCCGGCCGAGTTCGGTGCCGGGCCGCAGGTAGGAGAACGGTCCGACGTTCGCGCCGGGGCCGATGAAGGCCAGGTTCGCCTGGGTGCGTACGACGCTCGCGCCGTCCTGCACCTCCGTGTCGACCAGGGTGGTGTCCGGGCCGATCTCACAGTCGGCACCGATCGAGGTCGCGCCGTGCAACTGACACCCCGGATGTATGACGCTGTCGGCTCCCACGCTCACGCCGACGTCCACCCAGGTGGTGTCGGGGTCGATGACGATCGCGCCGTGCTCGCGCATGAGCGTGTCGAGCGTGCGGCGGTTCAGCTCCTTGCCGAGCCGCGCGAGCTGCGCCTTGTCGTTGACGCCCTCGGTCTGCCACAGGTCGTCCAGCACGTGACCGTTGACCCGCAGTCCGCGCCGCACGGCGACCTCGACCACGTCGGTGAGGTACTTCTCCCCCGCCTCGGCGTGGACACCGACCTCCGCGAGCGCGTCGCGCAGCACGGCCGCGTCGAATGCGAAGATGCCGGAGTTGAATTCGCCGATCTGCAGTTGCTCGGGGGTCGCCTGCTTGTGCTCGACGATGGCCTGCACCGCGCCCTGCTCGTCGCGGACGATGCGACCATAGCCGGAGGCGTCCTGCAGCACGCCGGTCAGCACGGTGACGGCGGCTCCGGCGTGCTCGTGGTCCTGCGTCAGGTCGACCAACGTCTCGGCGGTGAGCAGCGGCGTGTCCCCGGTGGTGACGACGACGGTGCCGGCGAGTGAGTCGGGCAGGGCCAGCAGACCGCACTCGGCCGCGCGCCCGGTGCCGTAGACGTCGTCCTGCTCCGCGATGACGATCTCCGGGGAGATCTCGCGGGCGGCTTCGGCGACGGCTTCCTTCTGCGCGCGGACGACGACGGCGACATACTGCGCACCGGTGCCGACCGCGGCGCTGACGGCGTGCCCGACGAGGGTCCGCCCACCGATGGCGTGCAGTGCCTTGTTGCGTCGCGACTTCATCCGGGTGCCGTCACCTGCGGACAGGACGATGACGGCGGCGGGCGTTGCAGTCACGGGATCGACTCCTGGTGGCGCTGGCGACGGGCGCGCGTGCGCGTGCGGGCCCGGCGGTGATGTTACCGGCAGCCGCGGTGTGCACCTGCTGTCGCCTCACGGAAGGGGGCGCCCGCGCATGGCAGACTGGCCGAAACCACGACCGTGAGGAGTCAGCCGTGGCATTCGGTTTCCGGAAGAAGAAGGAAGCGCAACCGCCCAGTGGCGCCCCGGTGGAATTCATCCCGCAGGCGGGCGCCTGCTTGGTCACCACGCACGTGCGGGACCGCGTCGGCCGGGTGAAGTTCATGCACCGCGACGAGTCGAAGGCGCCGGCGGACAACGGCTGGCGCATCTTCGGTGAGCACGACACCCAGGAGTACATGAACCAGGGCAACCCGTTCGTCATCATGGACTACAACCAGGCCTGCGCCATCGAGCCCGCGCTGATCGGCATCTACGACTTCCCGGTCGGCAGCGACCTGCGGATCGAGCGGGACGACCGCATCCGGGTCATCGACGTCACGACCGGGCGGGAGATCCCCGAGGAGAACTTCTACGTCCCGCCGCAGTTCCGGGCCTGAGCCGGCGTTGCAGACCGCGATCCGGATCGAGTCAACCCCATGAGACTGGACCTCACCGTGCTGGCTATTCCGGGCTTCATCGGTGCAATGGCTGCCGAATACGCCTGGCAGCGCAAACATCCGGCACCGCCAGGGACACGGGCCGGTGACTACGAGTTCAAGGACACGATGGCGAGCCTGTCGATGGGCCTCGGGTCGCTGGTGGCGCCATACGTCTCCAAGACGCTGATCGGGCCGCTCGCCGGGCGCGGTCGAGCGGCGAGGACGGCGATGACGGTCGCGATCGGCGCGACCGCGGCCACCACGGCACTGGACGTCATCCGCAAGTTGCGCAGCGACGACTTCGGCGCGGCCGGTGTCGCCGACTGGGACACCCGTGTCCTCCAACGGACCCAGGCCCCGTCGGACGGTGCGCCGGTCAGACCGGTCCTGGAACGGATCACCGGCCGGGTCGCCGGCATTGCCGTCGCGTCCACCGCGCTGGTCGTCGCCACCGAATGGGGCGCGCGCACCACCGGGGAGAAGTTCTTCGGCCGCACCCCGCTCGACCTCGGCGACGGCGCACTCGTCGCCACGCTGGCGGTGCTCGGCTGGGACTTCATCTACTACTGGAACCATCGGCTCGACCACGAGGTGCGCTGGATGTGGGCCATGCACGAGGTCCACCACTCCAGCGAGCACTACAACCTCTCGACCGCCCTACGACAGCCGTGGGGCGACACGATGACGCTCTACATCCCCTACAGCCTGCTGGCCCTGGTCGGCGTGCGCCCGCGGCACATCATCAACGCGCGTGCGATCAACCTGCTCTACCAGTTCTGGATCCACACCGAGGCGGTTCGCTCGATCGGGTGGCTGGAGAAGGTGCTCAACACGCCGTCGCACCACCGCGTGCACCACGGCACCAACAGCGAGTACCTGGACCGCAACCACGGCAGCATCCTGATCGTCTGGGACAAGCTGTTCGGCACCTTCGAGGCCGAAAACTCCCAGCCGGTCTACGGATTGACGAAGAACATCGACACGTTCAACCCGATCAGGATCGCCGGTCACGAATGGGTCGACATGTTCGAGCAGGTGACGGGTGCCGACACCTGGGGCGGCCGGTGGTCCTACCTGCTGCGCTCGCCCGGGTGGGCCTACTCCCACCGCAGGAGCGCGGCGACAGTCGCCTGACCTGCCCTGTTGCGGCGAGCTCAGCTCCCCGGATGCGTGTCCTGCCACGCCGATTCGAGGCCGGTGACGTCCAGTGACCCGTCGGCGACGAAGCGATCCTCCCGCGCCGCCAGGGCGCGCCGGATGCTCGCCACGAAGTCGAGGCCGCGCGTCCGGTCGATGCCGAACCGCTCGGCATACACCTCGAGCAGGCGTTCCTGTGCGTCGACGTCGGCGAAGGCGGCGAAGGTCAGCTCGTCGCCGGCAAGGTATGGCGCCAGCCGATCGAGGAACGCGTCAAACTCCAGCGCGGCGACCGCCGCCTCGTCGCGGTCCTCGATCGTCACCAGCAGTTCGAGCTGTACGACGCCGTCGTGCTCGGTGAGTTCGAAGGTGAAAACCATTTCGTCCCACTGCCACGCGATGTGCGACGGTGGCACGCTGGAGATCGGCTCGCCCTGCACCTCACCGAGTAGCCGACCGAGCTCGGTCGGCTTCGCCCATGGCTGCCCCGCAGGAACCACTCCCCGACGACACCCGGCTGACTGACGGCCCGCCATACCGCTGCGAGCGGAGCGACCAACTCACGCGTGAAGCGCAGTGTCGGGCGGCCCTCGACTGTCTCCAGCGTCGTCTCACCCATCAGACCCCCCATCGTCCCCACCCCGAGCCGCCACCGGCTCCCCGGGTTGGAATCGAACCAACGTCGCTAATCCTGATTCAAAGTCAGGCGGCCCCTACCAGCAGAGCAACCGGGGAACGCCCCCTGCGGGGACGCGGACAAGGGTAGGACAGATCGGTCAAGAAGGCATATCGGTCCCAGAGACATGGCCACACCGGCGGGTCTCTTCCCCTTGAATATCCATATGCCCACGAAGAAACGGTCCCGGCTCTCGGCCGCTGACCGACGCGAACAGCTCATCTCGGTCGCCCAGCAGCTTTTCGCCGAGCACGGCGTCCAACCCACGACCGTCGAAGACATCGCCACGGCAGCGGGCGTCACCAAACCGCTGATCTACGAGCACTTCGGTGGCAAGGAGGGCCTGTATGCCGTGGTCGTCGACCGCGCCATGCGTGACCTGCTCGACCAGCTCGTCGGCTCCCTCACCGCCGGCGGGGGCTCGCGCGAGTTGCTGGAGCGCGGCGCGGTAGCGCTCCTGACCTATATCGAGGAGCACCCTGCGGCGTTCCGGGTGCTGTTGCGCGACTCCCCGACGTGGCACGGCAGCGGGTCCGCCGCGAGCATCCTGTCGACCGTGTCGAGCCACGTTGAGGCGATCGTCATCGAGGTGTTCGAACGCAACGACCTCGATGTCGAGGTCGTGCCGATCTACGCCCAGATGCTGGTCGGGATGATCGGTTTCACCGGCGAGTGGTGGATCGAGTCCGGCTCCTCGCTGTCACGCGACACCGTCGCCGCGCACATGGTCAACCTGGCCTGGCACGGCCTCGGCCACATCGAGAAGGAGCCCACACTCAAGACGCTCTGACCGGCGCCTGCTGCAACTCGACCCGGTTACCGCACGCATCGTCGGTGTGGAACCGGCGGACACCGGGTATGCCGTCGTCCCAGCGGACCGCCCCTCCCGCGGCGTCGACCGCCGCCGCGGCCGCGTCGACGTCGGACACGAGCAGGCACGGGTGTGCCTTGCGTGCCGGCGTGAAGGGTTCCTCCACGCCGCAATGCAATTCGTGGGTGTCACCGACCGCGAACCAGCAACCGCCGCGCGCCGCGAGCGCCGGCGGCTTCGGGATCTCGGGCAGCCCGAGCAACCCGCCGTAGAACTGTCGCAACCGGTCCTCCGCACCCGGCGGGCAGGCGAGCTGGACATGGTGCAGGCCGGTGACCGAAATGCGTTGCTGCGTCACACCGCTCAGCCCTTCCTGCCGACGGCGAAGATCCGCCGGAACGGCATCACGACCCCGTGTGGCGCCCTCGGGTACGCCGCGTCGAAGCGGGATGCCAGCTCGGCCAGGAACGGCTCCCGCTCCTGGCCGTCCAGCACGTCGAGCAGTGGCCGCAGGGCGGTGCCCTTGACCCACTCCAGTACCGGGCTGCGTTGCGTTCCTTGCGGATCCAGGATCTGCTCGTACGTGGTCTCCCAGACGTCGGCATGGCCGCAGGCCGCGGCGAGCACTTCGCCATACCGCTGCGGCGTCTCGACCGGCGACTCGCGCAACGCACCCACCAGGTCGCCCGCTCGGCGGTGCTCTCGTGCGACCTCGCGGATGATCCGGTGCGACGGGGCGTTGAAATTGCCCGGCACCTGCATCGCGAACCAGCCACCGGCCGGCAGCGCCCGCAGCCACCGCGCGATCAGCTCGAGATGCCCAGGAACCCACTGCAGGGTGGCGTTGGTGACGATCACGTCAGTGGGACCGGACGGCTCCCACGCGGACACGTCGCCGAGCACCCACTCGACTCGGTCGTCCACATCCAGTGCGCGGGCCCGTTCCAGCATCGTCGCCGACAAGTCCAGCCCGGTGATGCTCGCACCCGGCCAGCGATCGGCGAGCCCGAGCGTCAACGGGCCGTTTCCGCAGCCGAGGTCGACGACGGCGCTCGGGTCGTCGGCGCCGACGCGAGCCACCAGGTCGGCGAACGGACGGTTGCGCAGATCGGAGAATCGTTCGTACTGCCCCGGATCCCACGTCGCCATGCCAACCTCCCGCTCGATTTATCTTGATATCAAGATACCCTGGGATGTCTCGATGTCAAGAAACTCGTGAGTAGACTGCTTCCATGGTGGCGGAACGCGACGAGGTCGACCAGATTGTCGAGGCCTGGCGCCGCGAGCGCGCCGACCTCGATGTCGAGCCACTGCAAGTGCTTTCCCGGGTCTCACGGCTCGCGCGACTGCTCGACCAGGCTCGCGGACGCGCCTTCACCGACCACGGGCTGGACGGCTGGGAGTTCGACGTGCTGTCCGCGCTGCGCCGCGTCGGGGCGCCGTACGAGCTGTCACCGGGCGCTCTCGTGCAACAGACCCTGGTCACCAGCGGCACCATGACCAACCGCGTCGACCGACTGGAGAGCCGCGGCTTCGTCGAACGCCACCCGGCACCGAAGGACCGCCGCGGGGTGCTCGTGCGCCTCACCCCGGCCGGTCGCGACGCGGTCGACTCGGCGATGACCGAACTGCTCGAACAGGAGCACGAGATCCTGGCTCACCTACCCAGCCGGCACCGCTCCGCGCTGGCCGCGTCACTGCGCACCCTGCTGGCCGCCGTGGAACGACCCGCGGACTGACGGCGCTGCGGGCGCGCTGCCGGGCCCGGAGGAAATGAGGTTGAGCCGCACCGGGCGTCGATGACACGATGAAGGCCGGTAGGAGGATGCGGCACGTGATCACGGTTGACCTGGCGCCACGGATGTCCAGCACTATCCGCTGGGCACCCTCGCCGGTCCTGGAGACGCTCGGCTGGCTGTGCCTGACGCGGGACGGGGGTACCGATCCGACCTACGGTGCACCCGACGAGCGGGCCCGGGAACTGCTCGACTGCCCGGATGTCGCCCTGGTCGCCGAGCTGCTGCCGCACGGCGACGGCCCCACCCCGGACTTCCTCGTGCCGGTCCCTGCCGACGGACCCGCCGCCGCGGTCGCAACGGCCCAGCTGGACGAGATCCGCCGCACCGACCACGCGATCGCGGCGGTGCAGGTCTGGGAGGATCTCGGCGACCGCGAACTGTCGACGAACGTGTCCTGCGCCCTGCGGGACGGCACGTTGCCGGCCCGCGCGGCGCGGGGCCTGAAGTCGTTCTGGGAGAACGGCGTTGCGGGAATCTGGCCCACCGCGCAGGAGGCGCTTCAGGCCGAGATCGAACGCTGCACCCAACTCGTTGAGAGCGGCGGCATCAGTGCGGCGCTCGGCGCCGTGCACGATCGCCTCTCCTACGACGATCTGCTGCAGCTGAGCAGCGACGGTCCGGCACCCGAGACCCCCTCCGAGCTGCTGGTCATTCCCACCGCGCTGTACGGACCGACCCGGCTCGCCATGCGTCTGTGGGGCACCCAACCGTTCGTCGCCTACCCGGTCGGGGTCGCCGCGACGCGCTCCGCGTCGCTGGCCGAGTTGCGCCGACTGCTCGGTCCGACCCGGGCCCTGATCCTGCGCAAGCTCACGTCCGCGAGGACCACCACCGAGCTCAGTGGTGAGCTCCGGCTGGCCGCCGCCACCGTGTCGTACCACGTCAAGGTCCTGCAGCGGGCCGGTCTCCTCGAGCGGTCACGTGACCGCCACAGCGTGCTCTACGAGTTGTCGCCCACGGGCCGGCAACTGCTGACCGGCACGCCGTAACGGACGTCGGGGCCGCCGCCGGCCGACGGCAGGAGCCCGAGGAGAACTCGATTCGAATACCGTCGAATATTGCGATCGGGTCGCGATAACCGGCAATGGCTGGACATCACGCATTGCTGCGTCAAAGGTTGATCACAGTGGTTGCCACAAGGCCGCGTCGCGGCCTTCGTTCTCATTCAGGTAAACGCGGGGGTGCAGGCGAACCGTCAACTCGAGCTGCCTGCAAACAATTTGCGATCAAAACCGTCAATAGACGGCTTGATCCATGACCCGCCCTGGCCAATTCCAGGGCAATGGAGGAAATGAAAATGCGTTTCACAAAGGTGGTCGCACTTACGGCTGCGGGTGTCACTGCGGTCTCGCTGGCTGCCTGCAGCAGCGGTGGCCCGTCGGAGTCGGGCACCCAGGGCGGCAACACGACGGCTGCCAACGAGCAGACGAAGGCGGCGGTCGCCGCGCAGGATCCGAACCTGAAGGGTCCGGCGCCGGCGGTCAAGGGCGCCAAGAACGGCGGGACGCTGTACATCGACGATTCGTCGAACCCGCCGACGATGGACCCGGCCGGCATCTACTACATCGACTCGAACGCGTTCTCGTCGCAGTACCTGTTCCGGACGCTGACGCAGTACAAGATCGTCGACGGAAAACCCGTGCTGGTGCCCGACCTGGCCGAAGGTGTCGGCAAGCCGTCCTCCGACGGGCTGACCTGGAAGTTCAAGATCAAGCCCGGTCTGAAGTACTCCGACGGTTCCCCGGTCAAGATCCAGGACTTCGTCTACGGCATGGAGCGCACCTTCGACGTGAAGGGTGTCGGTGCCAACGGGACCGGCTACCAGATGGAGTACCTGAAGGGCGGCGACACCTACAAGGGCCCCTACGCCCAGCCGAACGTGAAGTTCCCCGGCGTCACCACCGAGGGCAGCGACACGCTGGTGTTCCACCTGACGAAGAAGGTCCCGTCGTTCAACTACTTCGCCTCGTTCCCGGAGTTCACCCCGGTGCCGAAGGCCAAGGACACCAAGGCGACATACCAGAACAACCCCCTCACGACCGGCCCCTACAAGGTGCAGTCGTTCACCAAGGGCCAGAAGATGATCCTGGTGCGAAACACCAACTGGGACGCCAAGACCGACCCGGTGCGGCACGCCTACCCGGACAAGGTGCAGATCAACTTCTCCATCGAGGACCTGCCCTCGCAGCAGCGGGTGCTGGCCAACAGCGGAGTCGGCGCCAACACGGTCAACATCGGCGCGATCGACGCCTCGCTGGCCTCGAAGGTCACCGGCGCGCAGAAGAACCAGTTCGCGATCGGCCCGTCCTCGTGCGAGTTCTTTGTGGAGATCGACACCCGCAAGGTGCCGCTGGACATCCGCAAGGCGATCGGTTACGCGTGGCCGTTCAACCAGATCCGCAAGGCCGGCGGCCTGTCGACGCTGAACTACCAGCCGGCCACCACGTTCGCCGCGCCCAGCCTGCAGGGCTACAAGAAATACCCGCCACTGCCGTACGCGACCGGCACCGGCAACGGTGACCCCGCCAAGGCCAAGGCCATCCTGCAGAAGGCGAACAAGGTCGGCTTCCAGCTGTCCTACTACTACCGCAGCGACAAGCCGAACGTCGTCAACGCCAACAACGCCAAGAAGGCGGCGCTGAAGGCGGCGGGCTTCACGGTCAAGGACATCCCGGTGTCCAGCGCCGAGTTCACCAAGAAGATCGCCGACCCGAAGGCTCCGGTCAACATGGGCCAGGGCACCCCGGGCTGGTGCTACGACTGGCCGACCGGCGACTCGCAGTACCCGCCACTGTTCAACGGGGCCGGCATCTCCAACGGTCTGTCGGTGGGTCAGTTCAAGAACGCCGCCGTCAACAAGGAGATGGACGCGATCAGCGCCATGGATCCCGCCAAGGCTGCCCCGAAGTGGGCCGCCCTGGACAAGGAATTGATGACGAAGTACGTCCCGTCCCTGCCGGATTACTACTCGATGAACACCGCGACATTCGGCAAGAACGTCAAGAATGTCGAACTCAACCCGATCCTCAGCATGCCCAGCCTTTCCCAGCTCTGGGTCACGCAATGATCGAACAGTAATTCACCCGTTCGCCCCGACATTGGCGATATGACCGTAATTCAATTGCGACGGTCATATCGCCAATGTCATGATTGATCGAAAGGGGACGTCGTGGGCCGCGCCGGATTTCGCGCGACACCGGCGATCGCGACGCTCCCGTCATACCGGAGGACGACAGGTCCTCCCCACACACTCGGTCGCGGCCGGCCGCGTCTCGCATGCTCTCGATCACGTTCACTGCCGTGATCACCTTTCGTCCAGCGCATGGCGAACGCATTCTCCCGCTGCCTCGGCAGCAGGCCGGTCGCGATCGGGCCGCCCCGGTCACTCGACGATCTCGCCGACCTCCAGCCAGCGTTCCTCGAGTTCCTCGCGCTGCGCGTGTACCGCGCGCAACTGCCCGTCGAGCTCGGTCGCGCGCGCGGGGTCGGTGGCGGCCTCGACCAGCGCCGCGTGCAGCTTCTCCTCCTGGTCGGCGAGCTTGCCCAGGGTGCGCTCGATACGGGCCATCTCCTTGCGGGCCTCGCGCTGCTCCGCCGCGCTGTATGACGCCGCGGGCGTCGACGCTGCCACGTCGGTCCGGGTGCTCGCCGTCTGCGCCGGTGCGGAACGCTGCTGCGCGGCATACAGCTCGAGGTACTGCTCGACACCGCCGGGCAGCTCCCGGATCCGGCCGTCGCCCAGCAGCGCGACCTGCCGGTCACACATGCGCTCCAGCAGATACCGGTCGTGCGACACGACGACCAGCGTGCCGGCCCAGCCGTCGAGCACATCCTCCAGCGAGGTCAGCGTCTCGATGTCCAGGTCGTTGGTCGGCTCGTCCAGCAGCAGCACGTTCGGCTCGGTCATCAGCAGCCGCAACAGTTGCAGCCGGCGCCGCTCGCCACCGGACAGGTCGCCGACCCGGGTCTGCTGGCGGGCGCCGGAGAACCCGAGCCGCTTGGCCAGCGAGGACGCCGAGACCTCCTTGCCACCGAGCATGATGAAGCTCTTCACCTCGGTGACGGCGTCGATGACCCGCTGCCCGTCGTACCTGTCGAGCTCGCGCACCTCCTGGGTCAGGAACGCCAGCTCGACGGTCCGGCCCTGCTTGCGCTTGCCCGCCGTGAGCGGCTGGCTGCCCTCGATGGCGCGCAGCACCGTCGATTTGCCGGCCCCGTTGACGCCGACGATGCCGGTGCGCTCCCCCGGTGCGAGACGCCAGGTCTGCTTGTCCAGGATCCGCTTGTCGCCCACGTCGACAGTGGCGTCGATCAGGTCGATGACGTCCTTGCCGAGCCGGGTGGTGGCGAAGCGCACCAGTTCGACCTCGTCGCGCGGCTCCGGCTCGCCCTTGATCAGCTCGTTCGCCGCGTCGATGCGGAACCGCGGCTTCGACGTGCGCGCGGGTGGTCCCCGCCGCAGCCAGGCGAGTTCCTTGCGCAGCAGGTTCTGCCGCCGGTCCTCGGTCGCCGCCGCGATCCGTGCCCGCTCGTTCTTCGCGAGCACGTAGGCGGCATACCCGCCGTCGTACTGCTCGACGCGCCCGTCGACGACCTCCCAGGTGTGGTCGGCGACCGCGTCGAGGAACCACCGGTCGTGGGTGATGGTCACGAACGCGTTGTCCGGTCGCGACCGGCGACGCACCAGGTGGTCCGCCAGCCACTGCACGCCTTCGACGTCGAGATGGTTGGTGGGCTCGTCCAGCAGCAACAGGTCCGGATCGTCGATCAGCAGCTGCGCCAACGCGATCCGGCGCCGCTCGCCACCGGACTTGGTGCCGACGATCGCGTCCGGGCCGCCCACCGCACCGAACCCGACACCGCCGAGCAGGCCGCCGAGCACGTCGCGGATGCGCGGGTCGCCCGCCCATTCGTGCTCGGCGCGGTCGCCGAGGGTCGCGTCGCCGACGGTGGCTGCGGGGTCGAGCCGGTCGTCCTGGCTCAGCATGCCGATCGTCAGGCCGCCGACGCGTGTGACCCGCCCGGTGTCGATCGGCTGGGCGTCGGCGAGCACGCGCAGCAGCGTCGACTTGCCACCGCCGTTGCGGCCGACGACACCGATCCGGTCACCGGTGCCGACCCCGAGCGAGACGGCGTCGAGCACTTGGTTGGTGCCGAGAGCCAGTGAGATGTTCTCGGCGGCAAGGAGATTGGGCATCAGGCAACTATCGATCGGGTATGGCGGGGCCGGGTCACCGGTGCCGCACGTCGTGCACGACGTGCGCGCCGTGGACGGGCCCGGCGGCGCTGACGACCTCGTCGCAGACGTTGCTGGCCGACAGGGTCACCATCAGGTCCAGCGCGGACGTCCGGTCGGCACACAGGAACGCCACCGTCGGCCCGGAGCCTGAGACGATCGCCCCGAGCGCGCCGTTGTCGAGGCCGGTGGTCATCGTGGTGGTCAGCTTCGGCATCAGCGAGCAGGCGGCATCCTGCAGGTCGTTCTGCAGGTTGCTGGCCAGGGCGTCGACGTCACCGGCGCGCAGGGCCGCCATGAGCGCCGTGTTGGGCTTCGGTTCGGGGATCCGTCGGTTGCCGCGCAACCGGTCGCACTCGGCGTAGACCGCGGGGGTGGACAGGCCATCGTGGTGCAGCGCGAAGACCCACTCGAACGCGCCCCGGCTGAGCACCGGCACCAGGTGCTCGCCACGACCGGAGCCGATGGCCGTGCCGCCCTCCAGTGCGAACGGCACGTCGCTGCCGAGTTCGGCGGCCATGTCCTGCAGCTCGCGGGGGCTGAAGCCGGAGTCCCAGAACGCGTCGACGGCCACCAGCGCTGCGGCGGCGTCCGCGGAGCCGCCCGCCATACCACCGGCGACCGGGATCTTCTTGTCCACGTCGATCGCCAGGCGTTCGTCGGTGCCGATCCGGGCCGCGATGAGTTTGGCTGCCCGCATGGCGAGATTGGTGTCGTCGTCGGGCACGATGCCCGCACCGACGCCCGTCGTGGTGACCGACCACTCGTCGGCGGCCCGGACCGTGACGTGGTCGTGCAGCTCCACTGCGTGGAAAACCGTTGACAGAGAGTGATATCCGTCGTCCTCGAGCGGGCCGATGCGCAGCTCGAGATTGACCTTGGCCGGCACGCGCACCGTGACCGGGGCCGTGGACGTCACTTCCATGCCGTCACCCTATGCGTTGAGCCGAAATGGCCGCGAACTGGTCGATCGTCAGCCGCTCCCCGCGCAGCGACGGGTCGACCCCGGCGGCGCGCAGCATGCGCTCGGCCTCGGGCGCCGACCCCGCCCACCCGGCGAGCGCCGCCCGCAGGGTCTTGCGACGTGCGGCGAACGCGGCGTCGATGCACGCGAACACTTCCTCGCGGCTCGCCGTGGTCGCCGGTGGATCGTGCCGGACCATCGCGACCAGGCCGGAGTCGACGTTGGGCGCGGGCCAGAAGACGTTGCGACCGACCCGGTCCGCGAGCCGCACGTCGGCATACCAGGCGGCCTTGACGCTCGGGACGCCGTAGACCTTGCTGCCCGGTCCGGCGGCCAGCCGCTCCGCGACCTCGAGCTGCACCATCACCAGCACGCGCTGCAGCGTCGGGAAGCGTGCCAGGAACGACAGCACCACCGGCACGGCGACGTTGTAGGGCAGGTTGGCGACCAGCGCGACCGGCTGCGGATCCGGCATCTCGGTCACCGTCATGGCGTCCTGGGGTATGACGCGCAGCCGCTCCCGCAACTGCGGCGCGAGGTCCGCGACGGTACGCGGGAGCTGTTCGGCGAGGCGGGGGTCGATCTCCACGGCCGTGACGTGTGCCGCGGCCTGCAGCAGCGGCAGCGTCAGGGAGCCGAGCCCGGGGCCGATCTCGACGACACTGTCGGCCGGTCCGACACCGGCCAGCCGGACGATCTTGCGCACGGTGTTGGGGTCGATGACGAAGTTCTGGCCCCAGTGCTTGGTCGGGCGCACGTCGAGCCGCCCGGCCAGTTCCCGCACCAGCGGCGCGGTGAGCAAGGTGGCGGCGTCGTCGTTCACCCGCCCGACACTAGCCGTTGCCCCAGTGCGGGGTCCTGCCGACGCCGCCCGTGGCGCCCACACCCCGCCGACAGGCTCACCAAATACCGACGGGCTCAGTAATACGGCGCTCAACGGCGCGGAGAACGCCGTATTACTGAGCCTGTCGATGGGTTTGTGAGCCGCTCGGCGAGGGGGTGTGCGCAGGGTCAGGGGTACTGTCAGGGCCTCGGGTCGCCGCCGAGGGTGTGCGTCCAGTGGGCGTGGTCGTCCCAGGTGTCGACGTCGCGCCACACTTCCTCGGGGGCGGGGACCGGGACCAGGTCCAGGTCCTCCAGCAGCGCGCGCATCGACCGGTCTGCCGCGTCACCGAGCTGCTCGGCGGCGTCATACAGGGCGAACGAGCGGTAACGACCCAGCAGCCACTGCAGCCGGCCGTCGGGCTCCGCCAGCACGACACCGTCGGAATCACCGGCGTCCGCCTCGGCGAGCAGTTGTATGGCGCCCACGGCGCCCGGCACATCGCACGAGATCAAGTAGGTCCAGGCGGCGGGCTCCTCGATCGCACGCAGCCCGGCGACGGTCGCGGCGGCCGGCCCGCTCCCCGGCGGGTCCTCGACGACCCGGATCGCCCGGTCCGGGATGTCGGGCGCCGCGGTGTCGCCCACCACGACGAGGGTGCGCGCGTCCCGCACCGCTTCGAGCGGTCGCGACACCAGGGACCGCCCGGCGAGTTCCACCGCGGCCTTGTCGACCCCACCCAGTCTGGAGCCCGCGCCACCTACAAGCACGATGGCGTCGAAAACGACTGCTGGGTCTGCGGATCCATCGCTCATTCGGAACCGACCCGCTGCACGTCGAGTGCCCCGTCGGCGAA
Source organism: Flexivirga oryzae (assembly GCF_014190805.1). Lineage (NCBI taxonomy): Bacteria > Bacillati > Actinomycetota > Actinomycetes > Micrococcales > Dermacoccaceae > Flexivirga > Flexivirga oryzae. The sequence continues at coordinate 145,447 of NZ_JACHVQ010000006.1, forward strand.
GCTGCGCCGGAGCGCCTTCTTGTCGAACTTGCCGACGCTGGTCTTGGGCACCTCGTCGATGATCGCCCACTTGTCGGGCAGCTGCCAGCGCGCGATCTTGTCGGCCAGGAAGTCGCGCAGCCCGTCGATCATGACGGTCGCGCCGTCCCGGAGGACGACAGTCGCGAGGGGCCGCTCCTGCCACTTGTCGTCCGGTATGCCGATGACCGACGCCTCCAGCACGTCGGGGTGACCCATGATGGCGTTCTCCAGATCGACGGAGCTGATCCACTCGCCACCGGATTTGATGACGTCCTTGGAGCGGTCGCTCAGCAGCAGGTAGGAGTCGTCGGTGAGGGCACCGACATCCCCAGTGCGCAACCACTCGCCGTCGAACTTGCTTGCCATGTCAGCGAGTTCCGTCTCACTCTCGCTGCCGTTGGAGTAGTAGGACCCGGTGATCCACGGGCCGCGCACCTCCAGCTCACCGATCGACGATCCGTCCGCGGGCTGCTGCGCGCCGTCCGGGCCGATCAGCCTGCCCTCGACGCCGGGCAACAGCCGTCCCTGGGAACTGCGGTACCGCCAGTACTCCGGGGTGCCCGGCTCGACGTCGCCCGGTGCGAGCGCGAGCGACCCGACCGGGGACATCTCGGTCATGCCCCAGCCGTGGATCATCTCGATGCCGAACCGGTCCTGGTAGGTGCGCAGCATCGCCGGTGGGGCGGCCGAACCGCCGACCATCAGGAAACGACAACTCGACACATCCGTCGGGGTCTGCTGCAGGTGCTGCAACAGGCCGTTCCAGACGGTCGGGACACCGGCACCGCCGGTCACCTTCAGCTCGGAGATCATCCGGGCCAGCGGCTCGGGCTGCAGGAACCGGTCGGGCAGCACCAGACTGGAGCCGGTGAACATCGCGGCGTAGGGATAGCCCCAGGCGTTGGCGTGGAAGAGCGGGACCACGATGAGCAACCGGTCCGCCTGACCGACGGAGAGCATCGACGCGGAGGTCAGCGCGTGCAGGTAGTTGCTGCGGTGCGAATAGACGACACCCTTCGGGTTGCCGGTCGTCCCGGAGGTGTAACACATTGCGCAGCCGTCGTTCTCGTCGACCGCGGGCCAATCGAAGGACGTCGGCTGGTCACGCAGGAACTCGTCCCAGTCGTGGACCTGCTCGACGTGGTCGGGTGCCGCCAGCGCATCCCGCAGCCCATCCGGGACCGGGCCGTTGACGACGACATGACGTACGCCGGTCAGCGCCGGCAGCAGTTTGCTGAACGGCTCGGCGAGCGAGTTGTCCACGATGACGACCTCGGAACCGCCGTGCCGGGTGACGTAGACCATCTGCTCCGGGAAGAGCCGGATGTTGATCGCGTGCAACACGGCGCCCATGGACGGCACCGCGAGATAGGCGATGACGTGCTCGGCGTTGTTCCACATGAACGTGCCGACCCGCTGGTCATCGGTGATGCCGACACCGCGCAGGGCATGGGCCAGCTGCGCCGCCTGCTCACCCGCCTCACGGTATGACGTGCGCCGCGCTCCTGACTCCGTCCAGGTGATCAGCTCGCTGCGGCCGTGCGCGCTCGCGCCGTATCGCAGCAGCGTGGAGATGAGGAGCGGCGTGCGCTGCATCGTGCTGTCCATGGTGCCTCACTTCTTCTGCAGGGTCGGCTTGTCCCAACCACGTTGCGGTGCACGGGATCCGGTGCCGGCACCGGGCCGTTCGTCACGGGACCGGTAGACGATGTAGGGCCGGGTCAGGTAGCCGATGGGCGCGCTGAAGACGTGCACCAAGCGGGTGAACGGCCACAGCGCGAAAAGGATCATGGCCACGAACGCGTGCAGCTGGAAGCTCCAGGGCGCGTCCGCCATGAGCGACGCCTTCGGCTGGAACGTCCACACCCCGCGGAACCACAGGCTCACCCCGTCGCGGTAGTTGTAGTCGCCGCCGACGTGGAAGAGCCCGGACGCCAGCGTGTTCCAGACGCCGAGCACGATGGCCGCGGCGAGGAAGACGTACATGACCTTGTCCATCTTGGTGGTCGCGGAGAACACCGGACCGGTGATGCGGCGACGGTAGATCAGGATGACCAGGCCGGCCAGGGCGATGCAGCCGGCCGGGATCCCGCCCGCGAGGGCGATCACGTGGTACCAGTGCTCCGAGATGCCGAGCGCGTCGGTCCAGACCTTCGGGATGACCAGGCCGATGATGTGGCCGCCCAGGACACCGAGCATGCCGAAGTGGAACATCGGGCTGCCCCAGCGCAGCAGCTTGTTCTCGTAGAGCTGTGAGCTGCGGGTCGTCCAGCCGAACTTGTCGTAGCGGTAACGCCAGAAGTGACCGACGATGAAGATCGCGAAACACACGTAGGGCACGATCACCCAGAGGAACAGAGCCATCAGGACACTCCTGTCGTCGGCATGCCGAGGTCGATCGGGTCCGGTTGCGGGTTCAGCCGCGGGTCCAGGCTGTATGGCGAACTGTCGATGCCCACGTCCTCCGACGGCGGACCCGACGCGATCAGCTGGCGGAGCGCGACCTCGTCGTCGTCACCGAGCGACGGCAGCGTCTCGCGCAACGCGTCGACCACCGGCAGCCAGCGGGATTCGCGTCTGACGAGCGCGGCGTGCAGCAGTTCGAGGCCGACCCGGTGCGCGTTGAGCAGCTTCCACGCGGTGTCCCGGTCGGTGAAGGCGCCGAACTCCAGCAGTACCGGCAGGAAGTCGGGCAGCTCGCTGCTCTCGTCGGTCAGTTCCACCCCGGCGTGCCGGTAGGCCTGCTTGAACTCCACCAGAGCCACGCCCCGCCGGCGGGTGTCGCCGCTGGTGAAGTAGGTCAGGTGCAGGCTGCACTTGCGGGTCACGTCGAAGGTGTCGACGTAGTCCGCCTGCAACTCCGGCAGGGGCAGGTGCTCCGCGTCGTCCAGGAAACCCAGCAAGTGACGGCCGAGCTGCGGCGGCAGCTGCTCCGCGACGCCGCGTACGGCCGAGAACTGTTGCACCGCTTGCACATCGGGATATTCCAGCAGCACCGAGACGGCTTGCCAGGTTGCGGTGAGCACGTCGTCGGGCAGCTCCGCGGTGCGGCGGCGATGGCGTTGCCAGCGCAACGTTTTCATTGCTGCGGCCCGTCGTCGCCGGGACCTCGATACGCTCCCCCGCTGCGCTCCTCCGCTACTCGGCCACCGGAACTGTCCTCCGCTACTCGGCCACCGGAACTGCCCTCCGCTACTCGGCCACCGGATGGGAAGAGACCCTCCGGGACTCCCCGGCCGTCCCAGTTGAGCAGGTTGACCCGGCCGTGTTTCGACCCGCCGCTGACCAGGGTGTCGTGGTCGGAGGTCTGTCGCTCCTTGAGCATGTTGAAGTTCTCGATCGCGACCGGGGTCAGCGCGCTCTGGCCGGAGCCCTCACCGAACGGACTGCCCTGGTGGTCGTACTCGCTCACCGCGCACTCGGTGGCGAGTTCCTCCAGCCCGTGCGCCTGTTCGGCGTGCGCGGTCGGTATGACGTAACGCTCGTCGTACTTGGCGATCGCCATCAACCGGAACATCTCGTACATGTCCTCGGCCGACATCCCGACGGACGCCGCGATCTCCTCGTTCGGGTCACCACCGAGGTTGATGTCGCGCATGAACGAACGCATCGCGGCCATCTTCTTCAGCACCCGGTCGACCGTGGGGACGTCGCCCGCGGTGAACAGGTTGGCGAGGTATTCGACCGGGATCCGCAGCGCGTCGATCGCCGCGAACAGGTTCCCCTGGTCCTCCGCGTCGTAGCCGGTCTCCTTGATGACGTCGACGACCGGCGAGAGCGGCGGGATGTACCAAACCATCGGCATGGTGCGGAATTCCGGGTGCAGTGGCAGCGCGACCCGGTAGTCCATGATCAACCGCCGGACCGGGGACTTCTTCGCCGCCTCGATCCAGTCGCCGGGTATGCCGTCCGCCTCGGCGGCACGTTGCACCTCCGGGTCGAACGGGTCGAGGAAGCAGTCGACCTGCGCCTGGTAGAGGTCCTGGTCGTTCTCCACCGACGCCGCCTCCAGGACGCGGTCGGCGTCATACAACATGATCCCGATGTAGCGCAGCCGGCCGACGCAGGTCTCCGCGCACACGGTCGGGATGCCGACCTCGATGCGCGGGTAGCAGAACGTGCACTTCTCGGCCTTGCCGGTCTTGTGGTTGAAATAGACCTTCTTGTAAGGACATCCGCTGATGCACATCCGCCAGCCGCGGCACTTGTCCTGGTCGACCAGGACGATGCCGTCCTCTTCCCGCTTGTAGATCGCGCCGCTCGGGCAGGAGGCGGCGCACGCGGGGTTGAGGCAGTGCTCACAGATCCGCGGCAGGTAGAACATGAAGGTCTGATCGAACTCGAACTTCACCTTGTCCTCGATGCCCTTGAGCATCGGGTCCTTCACCGCGTGCTCCCGCGAACCGCCGAGGTCGTCGTCCCAGTTGCCCGACCACTCCACGTTCATCGGCTTGCCGGACAGCAGCGAATAGGGCCGCGCGACCGGGTAGTTCTTGGTGACCGGCGACTCCAGCAGCGTCTCGTAGTCATAGCTCCACGGCTCGTAGTAGTCACTGATGCTCGGCAGCTTGGGGTTGCTGAAGATGCTGGCCAGCTTCTTCAGCCGGTTCCCGGACTTCAGCGTCAGCCGGCCGTTCGGCAGCCGCTTCCAGCCGCCCTTCCACTTCTCCTGGTCCTGCCAGGTGCGCGGGTAGCCGAGCCCGGGACGTGTCTCCACGTTGTTGAACCAGACGTATTCCATGCCCGCCCGGTTGGTCCACGCCTGCTTGCAGGTGACCGAGCAGGTGTGACAGCCGATGCACTTGTCGAGGTTCATCACCATCGACATCTGCGCCATTACTCGCATCTTCGAAACCCCTTGCCCTGTCTAGTATTCCACGGGCGTCGTGCGCTTGCGGATCATCGTGACCTCGTCGCGGTTGCTGCCGGTGGGGCCGATGTAGTTGAAGAAGTAGGACAGCTGCGCGTAGCCGCCGATCAGGTGGCTCGGCTTCATCATGATGCGGGTCATCGAGTTGTGGATGCCGCCGCGCTTCTTGTCCCGCTGGGTCAACGGCACGTCGATCAGGCGGTCCTGCGCGTGGTGCATGAAGACCGTGCCCTCCGGCATCCGGTGCGACACGATCGCCCGGCAGGCGACCACACCGTTGCGGTTGACCATCTCCACCCAGTCGTTGTCGCCGATACCGACCTTGGCGGCGTCCTTGTCCGAGATCCACACCGTCTGGCCACCGCGGGACAGCGACAGCATGAACAGGTTGTCCTGGTACTCGGAGTGGATCGACCACTTGTTGTGCGGCGTGAGATAGCGCACCGACACACCGAGTTCGCCGGTCGCGCCGATCTCCGCCTCACCGAAGAGCCGGGTCATGTCGAGCGGCGGCCGGAAGGTGGGCATCGCCTCCCCCATCCGCAGCATCCAGTCGTGGTCGAGATAGAAGTGCTGCCGTCCGGTCAGCGTGTGGAACGGTTTGAGCCGCTCGATGTTGACGGTGAACGGGCTGTACCGCCGGCCGCCGGTCTCCGATCCGGACCACTCGGGGGTGGTGATCACCGGTTGCGGTGCCTTCTGCGTGTCCGCGAAAGTGATGCGCCTGCCCTCACTTTCGGCCGCCAGGTCGTGCATCTGGTGGCCGGTGCGCTGCTCCTGGGTCCGGAACCCCTGGGTGGCCAGGTGCCCGTTGGTCGCGCCGGACAACGTCATGATCATCTGCGCCACGTGGACGTCGGTGTCGAGCCGTGGCCGACCGGCGGCCGGCCCCGTCGCCACGACTCCGTGCTCGTGCCGCATCAGCTCGAGCTCGGCCGAAACGTCATACGTGATGCCCTTGCAGGAGGTGCCGAGCGTGTCCAGCAGCGGACCCACCGACGTGAGCTTGTCGTAGACGGCGGTGTAGTCGCGTTCGACCGGGATGAGCGCCGGCATGGTTTTGCCCGGGATCGGCTCGCACTCCCCCAGCTTCCAGTCGCGCACCACACCGTGCGGTGTCGCCATCGCGTCCGGGGTGTCGTGCCAGAGCGGTTTGGCAACCAGGTCCGTGCGGGTGCCCAGGTGGTCGACGGCCAGCTCCGAGAAGCGTTTTGCGATCTCCTTCCACGCGTCCCAGTCGGTCTTGCTCTGCCAGGGCGGGCTGATCGCCGGGTTGAACGAGTGGATGAAGGGATGCATGTCGGTGGTGTTGATGTCGTGCTTCTCGTACCACGTCGCCGCGGGCAGCACGATGTCGGAGAACAGCGTCGAGCTGGTCATCCGGAAGTCGATCGTCATCAGCAGGTCGAGCTTGCCGTCCTGGACCTGGTCGGCCCACGCGATGTCGCGCGGCCGCTGCTCCGGCGCGGCCTCCTTCGCGGTGGTGGCGCCCTCGGCGCCGAGCAGGTGCTTGAGGAAGTATTCGTCGCCCTTCGCGCTGGATCCGAGCAGGTTGGACCGCCACAGCGTCAGCACCCGTGGGTAGTTCTCCGGGTTCTCCGGCTCCTCGAGCGCGAACTTCAGCTTGCCGGACCGCAGCTTGTCGACCACCCAGTCCTTGACGTCCACGCCGTCCGCCGCCGCCAGCTCCGGGATCTCGATCGAGCTCTTGTCGAACGTGGGATAGGTTGGCGCCCAACCCAATCGGGCGGATTTGAGCAGCAGGTCCATGATGGTCTGCTCCGGGAACGCGCCCATCCCGGCGCCGACGGTGTCGGCGAGGAACGTGTCGTAGCGGTATTGGCTGGTGTTGACGTACCAGTACGCGGTCTGGTTCATGTGCCGCGGCGGACGGGACCAGTCCAGCGCGAACGCGGCGTTCTGGAAGCCCATCAACGGACGGACCTTCTCCTGGCCGACGTAGTGCGCCCAGCCGCCACCGTTGCGCCCCTGGCACCCGGTGATCGTCGTGAGCATCAGCATGGCCCGGTAGATCAGGTCGGAGTGGTACCAGTGGTTGGTGCCGGCACCCATCAGGATCATCGAACGGCCGCCAGTGTCAACGGAGTTGCGCGCGAACTCGCGAGCGATGCGCGCACATGCCTCCGCCGGGACGGAGGTGATCTCCTCCTGCCAGGCGGGGGTGTATGGCGCCCGCGCGTCGTCATACCCCTCCGGCCAGCTCCCGGGCAGACCCGGCCGACCGACGCCGTACTGCGCGAGCATCAGGTCGAAGACCGTGGTGACGACGTGATCGCCGATCCGGGTGACCGGCACACCGCGCTCCTCCAGGACCGCCTGCCCGTCGGGTGCATCGAAGCGCGGCAGGCGCACCGCGACCGACTCCGCGCCCTCGGACCAGAAGGACAGCTGGGGCTGCAGGCCCTCCAGATCGAGGTTCCACTTACCGACCCCTTCGTCGCCGAAGCGGTGCCCGAGGGTGCCGTTGGGGACCGCCGGAGAGCTGGTCGCGCCGTCGAAGACGACCGGCTTGAACAGCGCGTTCTCGCTTGTGCGCGCAGGGTTTTCGAAGTCGGCGGCCACGAGGTTCTTGCCGGGCAGCCAGCTGCCGTCGTCCTGCTGGTCGAGGGTGATCAGGAACGGCAGGTCGGTGAAGTGCTTGACGTAGTCGTCGAAGAAGTCGACCGTCCGGTCGACGAAGAACTCCTTGAGCACGACGTGGCCCATCGCCATCGCGAGCGCCGCGTCGGTGCCGGGTGCCGGTGCCAGCCACTCATCGGCGAACTTGACGTTCTCCGCGTAGTCGGGGCTCATCACGACGACCTTCTGACCGCGGTAGCGCGCCTCCGTCATCCAGTGGGCATCCGGTGTGCGGGTCAACGGCACGTTGGTGCCCCACATGATCAGGTAACCCGCGTCCCACCAGTCGCCGGACTCCGGCACATCGGTCTGGTCGCCGAAGATCTGCGGGCTGGCCACCGGCAGGTCGGCATACCAGTCGTAGAAGCTCAGCATCGGTGCGCCGATCAGCTCGTTGAACCGTGCCCCGCTGGTGTAGCTGACCTGCGACATCGCCGGGATCGGCGAGAAGCCGGCGATCCGGTCGGGCCCGAACCGCTTGATCGTGTAGACGTGTGCAGCCGCGATCATCTCGACGGCGTCGGCCCAGGACGCGCGCACCAGGCCGCCTTTGCCACGTGCTTGCTTGTAACGAGAAGCCTTTTCGGGGTCCTGCACGATGGACGCCCACGCGACCACGGGGTCGCCGTACTGCGCCCGCGCCTCCTGGAACATCGTCAGCAGCGCGGCTCGCACGTAGGGGTAACGCACCCGTGTCGGCGAGTAGGTGTACCAACTGAACGCCGCGCCGCGGGGGCAGCCGCGCGGCTCGTACTCCGGCTTGTCGGCCCCGGTGCTCGGATAGTCGGTCTGCTGCGCCTCCCAGGTGATGATCCCGTCCTTGACGTAGACCTTCCAGGAGCAGGAGCCGGTGCAGTTGACGCCATGGGTGGAGCGCACGACCTTGTCGTGACTCCAGCGGTCCCGGTAGAACGAGTCGCCCTGGCGACCGCCCTCGGCATACATCGCCCGGTGGTCGGGCGACACCTGCGCCCGGGTGAAGAAGCGGCGGGTGCCGACGAGCGCATCGGTCAGTCTGTCGTCCAGTCCTGCAGTCATGCTTGGACCTCCTCCGGGATCGATGATTCGTGGCGCGCGGTGCGGCGTACGACGGTCAGTGTCAGCACCAGGGTGAGCGCGGCGCAGATGGCGAGCAACCACATCCCGATCGCGTACGACTTGGTCTCGTTGTAGATGTAGGCCATCACCAGTGGTGGCACGAAACCGCCGAGTCCGCCTGCGGCTCCGACCAATCCCGTGACGCCGCCGACCCGCGCCGGGTCGGTGGCCTCGGCGATCAGCGCGAACGTCGCGCCGGAAGCCGCGCCCAGTGCAGCGGCCATCACGAGGAAGACCGGCGTGCCGTAGCCGCGCAGTGGCGGCTCACCGGAGGCGATCGCGGCGCAGATCGCGACGAAGGTGAAGCAGGTCGCGAGCACCGGGACCGAGCCGAGCTTGTCGGCGAGCGTGCCACCGACCGGGCGCATGATCACCGCGATGACGACGAAGCCGGCCATCTTGTTGGCCGCGTCCGCGGCGGTGAGTGCGTAGGCGTTGGTGAGGTAGAGCGGCAGGAACACCGAAAAGGCGACGTAGCCGCCGAAACCGACGGAGTAGAGCACGCAGCTCTGCCAGGTGATGGGCAGTTTCGCGTTGGCCAGGAGTCGCTGCGCGAGCGGGGTGGTGGGTATGACGCGCCCCGGCGCGTCGCCCATCAGCAGCCACGCGATCACCGCGTAGACCGCCAGAGCCACGGCGACGATCACGAACGGGACGGACTTCCCGTGTGCCTTGAAGAGGCTGACCGTGGTGAGCGCACTGATCGCGGTGCCACCCATCCCCGCGCCGAAGATGCCTGTCGCCATACCCCGCTTCTCCGGCGGGAACCAGCCGTTCACGAACGGCACACCCACCGCGAACGAGGTGCCGCCGATGCCGAGGAAGATGCCCGAGACGAGCAGGGCCGCGTAGGAGTTCTGCGCCCACAGCCCGATGACCAGCACCGGCACGATCGTGACCGCGGAGACCAACGGGAACATGATCCGGCCACCGAACCTGTCGGTCAGCGCACCGACCGGGACGCGACCGAGCGACCCGACCACCACGGGGACGGCCACCATCAGGCTCGCCTGGCTGGCGGACAGCGGTTGCCCGTCGGAGAACGGCAGGAAGCTCAGCTGCTTCTCGTAGGCCTCCGGCTTCAGGACCGTCTTGTCCGGGCTGAACAGCGGCCCGAGCGGACTGATCAGGGCCCAGGCCCAGAAGTTGAGCGCGAAACCGATGGTTGCCACGACCAGTTGCAACCATGGGCCACCTCGGGGCGGGCGCACGCTCTGTGCCGCGGGTGTGGCAGTCATCTGACCCTCGCTCGTCTCGAACCGTGTCGGAAGCCTTCGATCACAAACTACTACCGTACGTAGTAACAAGCCAACGCAACCACGCATCGGTGGCGCGAGGGGTGCCACTCCGCACTTCCCACACTAGGTGCAAAGTGCACTGCGAGTTGAGGATTCGCCACATCCGATAGCCACGGCGTCCGGCACGACGAAGCCGGGCCGCAGTCCCGAAGGACTGCGGCCCGGCCGTTGGTCAGGTGTCGAGGATGCCTCAGGCGGCGCCCGCGCAACCCCAGGCGCTCAACCCACTCGCGTTGTAGACGTGGTTGGCGATGGTGATCTGCTGCTCGCGGGTGGCCAGGTCGGCACGCGAGGCGAAGCTGCCGCCACCGTATGCCAACCAGGTGCTGTAGCTGAACTGCAGACCGCCGTAGTAGCCGTTGCCGGTGTTGATGTGCCAGTTGCCACCGGACTCGCACTGTGCGATGCGGTCCCACATGGCGGCACGGGACAGATCGAGGCCCGACGAGGAGCCGCCACCGGTCGGTGTCGGGGTGGGCGTGGGGGTCGGCGTGGGCGTCGGGGTCGCCTTCTTGGTGCCGATGACCAGGATCTGGTCGACCGGCTGCCGGGTGACGACGCGCTTGACGACGGTGCTCGTGCTGACCCGGGTGCCGACCAGTTGCTGGCGGTAGGTCACGGTCTCCAGGCCCGCGACGCCGGCGCGCTGCACGCGGCTGGTGCCGTAGGCGAGGGTCGAGTCGTACTTGCGCACGGTCTGGAACGCAACGGTCGCGGTGCCGGTGACGAAGCGGGTCGTCACGGTCGGACGCACCTCGTCACGGGACACCTTCTTGGCGGTCGCGCGTGCGGTGGCGGTCTCCGGCGCCTTGCTCTTGTGCGCCTTGGCCTTGTGCGTCTTGGCCTTGCTGGGTGTGGCCTTCGGGGTCTTCGTCGTGGTCGACGAGCTCGGCGTGGCCGACGCCGTGGCGCTGGTCCGGGTCGCCAGCGAGGCACTGTGCGCGCCGGCCGTGGTGCCACCGCCGCAGGCGGTGATCCCGAGGCCGGCTGCTACCGCGGTGGCGGCGATTGCGGCGGTCTTGGTCAGGCGGTAAGTCAAGAGTTCTCCGATGTCGTGCTTCCCTCCGAGCGGCGGGGCGCACGTCATCGACAACCGGGTGATTGCCGAGGCGATGCAGGCGAGCGACATGGTGCCGGGCTCGCCCGGCCGCAGGGTGCGCGACCGATTCGGGGGTGCCTGCTCTCGGGTTGAACTCCACGAGAGTGCCGCACAAACGGGGCAAAGGTCAAATTTCGGTAACGAAAGCTACCTCACACTTGAATTTTTCCTGTGTTGGGTGTGGCGGGTGTGAGTGGTGGTGAACCCTGCCGGCATACCTTCGTCATACCGTCCAGGAGCCGTAGACCCGCTCACTGTTCGCCGAGAGCGAGGCGCACAGGGTGGGCACGTCGATCGCGAGCACTTCGGCCATCGCCCGCACCGTGATCGGGACGAGGTATGACGAGTTGACCGCACCCCGGTACGGAGCGGGCGTGAGGTACGGCGCATCGGTCTCGACCAGCAGCCGGTCCAGCGGCACGATCGCGAGCGCGTCGCGCAGCGCCCGGGCGTTCTTGAAGGTCACTGTGCCGGAGAACGACAGGTGGTAGCCCTTCTCGACGCAGGTGCGTGCGAGGTTGATGTCGCCCGAGAAGCAGTGCATGACAGTGCTTTCCGGTGCACCCTCCTCGGCGAGGATGCGGAGCACGTCGTCGTGCGCGTCCCGGTCGTGGATCTGCAGCGCCTTGCCGGTGCGTTTTGCCAGGTCGATGTGCCAGCGGAACGAATCGTGTTGCGCCTGCACACCTTCCGGGCCGGTGCGGAAGTAGTCGAGACCGGTCTCGCCGATCACCCGGATGCGGGGGTGGGCCGCGAGCTGCTCGATCTCGTCCCACGCAGCGGCGAGTTCGCCTGTGGCGGCGAGCTTTGCGGCCTCGTTGGGGTGTATGGCGACACCGCCCAGCATCCGCGGATGCTGCGCGACCTGCTCAACGGTGAAGCGGGCGCCCGATAGGTCGCAGCCGATCTGCACCACCCGGTCGACACCGACGGCGGCCGCCTGCGAGAGCGCGACCTCGACATCGGGAGCCGGGTGGCCGTCGCGCGCGATGTCCAGGTGGGTGTGGTTGTCGACGACGGCGATCGGCAACGGCTGCGGCGCCGGCGGCGGCCCGTCGCTCCGGCCCTGCTGATGCCCCTTGCTCACACCGGTCCTCCTTCTCTCATCGAGCGGCATACCTCTGCATTGAGCGGCATACGGATTCGCCGCATTTTCGTACGCCGGTCAATGCATCGGTATGCCGGTCAATCGCTCACGCAACGCCGCGGCCGAACGGATCCTCCGGGTCGATCTCGTCGAGCTTGGCGAAGATCGGCGTCGGTTTCGCGACCGGGACACCCACCTGCACCGGCCGTGACTCCCAGCGCGGAGTGCCTGAGTATTCGCCGGTGATGATCGGATACGCCCGGGTGTCGTCGTCCAGGTCGCGCACCTGCTCCAGGCGCGGCATCGGCATGAACTCGCCGGTGCCGCCGAAGACCCGGGCGACCTCGTTGGAGCTGTGCGGCAGGAACGGCGCCATCATCGTGTTGAGATCGGTGATCGCCTGCGAGAGCGTGTGCAGCACCGTCCCGAGCCGCTCGCGCTGGTCATCGCCCTTGAGCCGGAACGGCTCGGTGTCGGTGACGTACTTGTTGGCCAGCCGCACCAGCCGCATGACCTCGGCCAAGGCTGCCTTCTGCCGCTGCGTCTCCAGCAGCCCACCGACCGTCTCGAACCCGCCGCGCACCGCCGACAGCAGCGCCTCGTCGACCGGCTCCAGCGCACCCGGCGCCGGGACCTCGCCGAAGTTCTTGGCGATCATCGACGCCGTGCGGTTGACCAGGTTGCCCCAGCCGGCGACGAGTTCGTTGTTGTTGCGGGTGACGAACTCGGGCCAGGTGAAGTCGCTGTCCTGGGTCTCCGGGCCGGCCGCGCAGATGAAGTAGCGCAACGCGTCCGCGCCATACCGCGCGACCATGTCCTGCACGTAGATGACGTTGCCGCGCGAGGTGGAGAACTGCCCGCCCGCATAGTTGAGGAAACCGGACGCGACGACCTCGGTCGGCAGGTTGAGCTCGCCGTACTCCCCCGGCTCGCCGCCCTTGTCGCCCCGGCCCATGTAGCCCAGCAGCTCGGCCGGCCAGATCTGCGCGTGGAAGGTGATGTTGTCCTTGCCCTGGAAGTAGTAGGAGACGGCCTCCGGGTCGTTCCACCACTCCCGCCAGCGGTCCGGTTCGCCCAGCCGGCGCGCCCACTCGATCGCGGCCGACAGGTAGCCGATCACGGCGTCGAACCACACGTAGAACCGCTTGGCGTCCCAGCCCTCGACCGGGATCGGGATGCCCCAGTCGATGTCCCGGGTCATGGCACGCGGGTGCATGTCCTTGGCCAGCCCCTTGGCGAAATTGATCACGCCCGGGCGCCAGGTGCCGGCCGTGTCGACCTCGTCCAGCCAACGCTGCAACGCGTCCGCGAGCGCCGGCAGGTCCAGGAAGAAGTGCTGCGTCTCGACGAACTCCGGCACCTCACCGTTGACCTTGGACCGCGGGTTGATCAGGTCGGACGGGTCCAACTGGTTGCCGCAGTTGTCGCACTGGTCACCGCGTGCCTCCGGGAAACCACAGATCGGGCAGGTGCCCTCCAGGTAGCGATCGGGCAGGGTGCGTCCGGTCGACGGACTGATCGCCGTCGTGGTCGTCTGCTCGATCATGTAGCCGTTGGCGCGGATCTGGGTGAACAGGTTCTGCACGACCTGGTAGTGGTTGCGGGTCGTCGTGCGGGTGAACAGGTCGTAGGACAGGCCGAGGTCGGTGAGGTCCTGGGCGATGACGGCGTTGTACTTGTCGACGATCTCCTGGACGCTGACACCTTCCTGGTCGGCGAGGACCAGGATCGGTGTGCCGTGCTCGTCGGTGCCGCTGACCATCAGCACGTCGTGGCCCGCCATACGCATGTAACGGCTGAAAACGTCTGCGGGGACGCCGAATCCGGCGACGTGGCCAATATGACGTGGCCCGTTCGTGTAGGGCCAGGCAACAGCGGACAGAACCTTCATGGTCAGCAATCCTAGGTGGGGCGGTCCGTCGAAGTCGCGGCAGTTCTCCCCGCGGTCGTTGCGCCGGACCGCTCCGGCTGACACGATCCTGCGAGACCAGCAGGGAGGTGTCGGATGTTCGCAGTGCTGACCGGTGCGGGGCTGTCGGCCGCCGCAGGACTCAACGCCTACATCCCGTTCCTCATCGTCGGGCTGCTCGCGCGGTTCACCGACGTCATCAATCTGCCGGGCGAATGGCAGTGGATCGAGTCCTGGTGGGCGCTCGGCATCGGCGCGGTGCTGCTGATCAGCGAACTCGTCCTCGACAAGATCCCGGTGGTCGACAGCATCAACGACATCGCCGGCACCGTCATCCGACCGGCCTCCGGTGGCATCATCGCGGCTGCAACCCAGTCCGCCAGCTCGCTGGACGACTCGTCCTTCATGCGCGAGCACACCTGGATCGGGCTGATCGGCGGGATCGTGATCGCCGGCATCGTGCACGCCGGCAAGTCCACCGCCCGGCCGGCGGTCAACCTCGGCTCCGCCGGGCTGGGTGCCCCGATCGTCTCCACCATCGAGGACGTATCGTCATTCGGGCTGTCGCTGATCGCGATCTTCCTGCCGCTGCTGGTGATCGTGGTGCTCATCATCGGTGGCTGGGTGCTGTGGAAGTTCGCCCGGCGCATGCGGTCGTTCGCCCGAAGGAGGAGGTATGCCGAGGACGTCACCTGAACGCCCGGCATTCCTCGGCACCTGGTGGGAGAAGGTGCTGGCCGTCGTCGTGCTCGTGGCCGCCGTGCTCCTCGCGCTGCAGTGGTGGAACGGCCGCGGATCGAGCGGCCCCGCCCGCCCGGGTATGGCGCCCGCCGCTGTCCTGGAACAGGGGACGGCCACGGGCGGCGAGACCGATCTCACCGTCCGCTACACCGTCGACGGGAAGTCGCACCAGGTCACCGCACCGGTGAACGCCAATGCCTTCCGCGCGCAGGGCAGGGTCGCCTGGGTGTGCTACGCCCCGAGTGACCCGACCGATGCCTCGATCCGGCTGCCCGAGGATCCGCTCTGCGGGCAGCGCTGACACGGGTCGCCTACTGCTCGACCTGCTCCTTGAGGCCGTCCAGCGTGGCCTGCCAGTTGGCGCCGAACTGCTGCGCCTGGGCTGCGTCCGTGCAGTTGTCCTGAACCAGCGACAGCCGCGTGTCCTCACCGTCGGCGCTGAGGGTGTAGACGAGCGTGTGGTAGTTCTCCGGTCGGTCGTCCTGGCCCATCAGCGGGCTGTAGTGGGTGACGGACAGGACGTGCGGCACGTCATACACCAGCACCTCGCCGTGATCCTCGAAGGCGTGCCCGTTGTATTCGCCGCTCCAGATGATCGGGTCGCCGACCCGCCAGCTGGTGGTCACGCGCGCGCCGCCGCTGTAGGCGGCGATCCGATCCGGGTCGGTCAGTGCCGCCCACACCTCGTCGCGACCAGCGTGGACGGTTGTCTCGGCTGTGGCGATCTCGCCGCGCATTGCGCTCATCTCCCTCATCAAATATATGAGTGAGTCATACAATAGCCGGTATGACGACCGCAGCGCATCCCCGACTGGACAACCTGCTGGCCGCGTTGACGCTGAATCTCGCCGAGGACACGACGGCCGCCATGGAGAGGTCGGGTGGATTGACCGGCCGCGCGATCCAAGCGCTTCTGGCCCTCGAGGAGTTCCTCGGCGGCTGCCATGTGGGCAAACTCGCCGAGGTGCTGGACCTCACCCACTCGGGAGCGGTGCGGTTGGTCAGCCAGTTGGAGGATGCGGGGTATGCCGAGCGCAGGCCGGGCGCGGACCGCCGGCGGGTCGAGGTGGTACTCACGGCACGCGGGCGCCGGCAGGCGGCCGGTGCACGCCGCGCGCAGCTGGCCGTCATACGGCAGGCGACCGACGGGCTCGACGCCGCGGAGGCGGCGACCCTGGAACGACTCCTCGCGCGCCTGGTCGAGAGCCGGGTGGGCGAGCGCTTCGCCCGTCGCGCGGAGGGCGACTCGCCGGCGTGGTGGTGCCGCACCTGCGACTTCGCCTCGTGCGGACGCGGCGACGGAAGGTGTCCTGCGCAGACCACGGCCGCGCGGCTGGCGGGATCGTGACAGCCGGGGCCGCGGTCGTCAGCAGGTGGGCGTGACGCGCTGCCGGTGCGGCAGCTTCACCAGGGTGACGGCGCCGCGGCGCCATACCTGCGCGGCATCGCGCACCAGCTTGTCCTTGGCGCACTGCGGCACCTGGTAGAGCCACTTCGGTTTGCCGGTGAACATCACGTAGTCGACGCTCGGACGCTGGTCGGTGCGCAGCGAGTAGGCGTCGTAGGACGGCACCAGGTAGGCGCCGACGTCCGCCTGCGTGGCGACCCGCGCACCCTTCGGCAGGTGATCCGCGGCCAGGGTGCGGATGTCGGTCACCACCGGTGCGGTGCGGAACAGCGACGCCGGCGCGACCGACCGGTCGGCCATCTCGGAGACCGCGAGCGCGAACCCGGCGAGCACCGCGACGCCGACGGCTGCCTTCTCCCAGCTGCGAAGGCTCGGTCTCGATACGCTCTCCTCCGCTTCGCTCCCCCCGGCTACTCGACCAGCGCGGGTGACCACGTCGACGAAGGCCAGTAGGCCGATCGGCCACAGGATGACGTCGTAGTGGAAGTCCAGCGCCCAGTAGTGGATGTTGGACGACACGCCACGCCATACCAGGGTGGGTATGGCGAGCACGGTCAGCTTGGAGCGCACGCCGATGACGAGGGCGAGCACGACATACATCAGCACGGGCAGCAGGCGTTGCGGGCTGAGGCTGTGATCCTCGGGGACCGGCAGCTTGTTGCTGGTGCCGATGCCGAAGTAGGCGAGATAGCCGGTGCCGCTGCCGGGCGCGAACGCCCCGAGGACCAGCATCGCGACGAGCACGCCGGCAACCCCGATGCCGGCGAGGAGCAGCGGCCGGCGCCACCCCTCGCCGCGGTACATCCACCACCAGGCGACGCCCGCGGCGAAGACCGTCAGCCCGAGGTCCTCCTTGGTCAGCACCAGCCAGACTGATGCCACCACCGCGAGTGAGAACCGGTGCTGCAGCAGCGCGATGCACAGCACCGCCAGCGCGACGGCGGCGTAGGCGACCTCGTGCACGTCGAACATCGCGGTGGTCAATACGGCACGCGAGAAGATGCCGACGGCCGCGATCAGCAGTGCGACCCGCCACCCCGCACGCCACCGCGCGTAGCCGACGATCACCCCGAGGGCGGCGCCGAGCAGCACCGACTGGGTGACCAGCAGCGCGGGCGGGGTCGGCCAGATCCGCCATACGACACCCCAGGTCGCGAGCAGCGGACTGAAGTGATCGCCCAGCAGCGACAGCCCCCGGATGTGCGACACCGGCCAGTGCCCCCGCGACCAGGCGTCGGCGCCCTGCGCGAAGATCCCGAGGTCGTAGTCGGCGCTGTCGCCGGCGTTCCACCGGCCGAGCGCGAGGATCGCGTAGAACACCGTGGCGGCGACGGCCGCGCCGATGCCCCAACTCCACGCCGGCCGTCGCCGAGAGTCAGCGCGCGGCGACGGCAGCGTCATACAACGCCTTCTTGGACAGCCCGGTCTGCTCGGCGACCTCGGCGCACACGGCCTTCAGCCGCTCCCCCGCCGCCACCCGCCGCTGTATGCCGGGCAGCACGTCCTCCACCGACGCGATGACCGCCGGTGCACCGCCGACGACCACGGTGATCTCGCCCCGGGCGCCCTCGACCGCCCACTGCGCGAGCGCGGCGAGACCGTCCCGGCGGACCTCCTCGTAGGTCTTGGTCAGCTCCCGGCAGACGGCGGCGACCCGGTCCGGCCCGAACGCCTCCGCCATCGCCTCCAGCATCTCGGCCAGCCGGTGCGGAGCCTCGAAGAACACCATCGTGCGGTGCTCCGCCGCGAGCCCGGCCAGCCGGCGCGCCCGTTCGCCGGGTTTGCGGGGCAGGAAGCCCTCGAAGCAGAACCGGTCGGTCGGCAACCCGGACACCGCGAGCGCCATCAGCACCGCGGACGGGCCGGGGACGCAGGTGACACGCACACCGGCCTCGACGCACGCGTTGGTGAGGCGGTACCCGGGGTCGGAGACGGACGGCATACCGGCGTCGGTGACCAGGACGACGCGGGCCCCGCCGCGCAGCCGATCCAGCAGTTCGGGGGTGCGGGCACGCTCGTTGTGCTCGTGATAGCTCAGCACGCTGCCGTGCGTGCTCACCCCCAGCTCGTCCAGCAGGCGCCGCAGCCGCCGGGTGTCCTCGGCGGCGACGACGTCGGCCGTGGCCAGTTCGGCGGCGAGTCGCGGCGCCGCATCCCGGGGATCCCCGATGGGCGTCGCAGCCAGCACCAGTACACCGTCGGACATGATGCGCAGTCTTGCACGTCATACCGGCGCAGTTGTGCCCAGCAGAAGGTGCGCCATACCGCACCTTCTGCAGACCGCAAGCCGCTGGTATGGCGAAACGCCTGTCGATGCCCCGCCTCGTAGCTTCCTCGGTTAACCTTCGACTTCGGACAGGGGCGTAGCACCGGCAGCGGGAAAGGGGACGAGCGCGTGACGGTCACGTTGGCACGGGAAACCGACGACAGCACCGCCGGTGACCCACCGGCCGATCGCCGCGCGATCCTGCGCCGCCGGCTGCTCGGGGCACCCCGCACCGCGGAGGCGAAGCTGTGGGCCTTCCTCGGGCCCGCGATCGTCACCGTGCTCGGCGGCATCATCCGCTTCTGGAACCTCGGCCGCCCGCACCAGCTGGTCTTCGACGAGACGTATTACGTCAAAGAGGGCTGGTCGATGCTGCTGTACGGCTTCGAGCACAAGCAGGACAAATCGACGCTGATCACGAACAACCCGGACGGGCTGTTCACCATGGGTGACCCGCACGTCTACGGCACCAACGCCGACTTCGTCGTCCACCCGCCGATCGGCAAGTGGTTCATCGGGTTCGGCGAGAAGCTGTTCGGCATCGACTCCTCCTTCGGGTGGCGCTTCGCGGTCGCCCTGTTCGGCACGCTCGGCATCTACCTGGTGGGTCGTGCCGCCTGGCACCTGTTCCGGTCGCCGGTGCTGGCCACCCTGGCGTCGATCCTGTTGTGTTTCGAGGGCAGCGAGTTCGTGATGTCACGGACGTCGATCCTCGACATCATGGTGATGTTCTGGGCACTGGCGGCGTTCACGGCGCTGCTGGCCGACCGTGACCGGACCCGGCGGATCCTGGCCGACAAGGTGGCCGCCCTGCAGGGCGCGGGCACCTGGGAGAAGCGGTCGCTGGCCGGCCCCTGGCTGGGCTGGCGGCCGTGGCGGTGGGTGGCCGGTGTGTGCATCGGCCTGGACATCGCCACCAAGTGGTCCGGTCTGTACTTCCTCGCCGCCTTCGGCCTGATGACCTGCTTCTGGGACCTCGGCGCCCGCCGGGCGATCGGCGTGCGGCGCTACTGGTCGGCGACCTTCGTCAAGGACGCCCTGCCCGCCTGCGTCAACGTGCTGCTGGTGTCGCTCGGGGTCTACCTGGCCAGCTGGTTCGGCTGGATCGCGAGCAACAACGCCTACGACCGGGATTGGGCCGAGCTCTACCCCGCCGTGCAGAACTCCGGTTTCCAGCCGGACAGCTCGCTGTTCGGCTGGCTGCCGGACTGGATGCGGTCCCTGTGGGAATACAACATCCAGATGTACCAGTCGGCGTCGGACATCAAGTCGTTCCACCCCTACATGTCCAACCCGTGGTCGTGGACGCTGCAGACCCGTCCGACGTCGTTCTTCTACGAGTCGCCCACGAGCGGTTGCGGCGCCGCCGCCTGCAGCAAGGCGATCACCTCGCTGGGCACCGTGAGCATCTGGTGGCTCGGCACGGTCGCCCTCGCCGTGCTGATCTTCTACTGGCTGCTGCGCCGCGACTGGCGGGCCGGTGCGATCCTCGTCGGCGTCGCTGCCGGCTGGCTGCCGTGGTTCCTCTACCAGGACCGGACGATCTTCACGTTCTACTCGGTAGCGTTCGCGCCATACATCGTGCTGGCGTGCGTTTTCGTGCTCGGCCTGGTGCTCGCCCGACCGGGTGCGAGCGCGCAGCGGGTGCTCATCGGCAAGGCCGCCGTGGGCGGCTTCACCATCGTAACCGTGGGGCTGTTCATCTTCTTCTGGCCGATCTGGACCGCGCAGGTCATCCCGTACACCCATTGGCAGTGGCGGATGTGGCTGCCCAGTTGGGTATGACGAGCGCGGCCTGACACGTTGGGTAGCCCACCCCGCCCACCCCCGCGCCGAGAGGCCCACAAACGCTCGACCGGCTCAGTAAAACCGGCCCGATCCATGCCCGATCATCCCGATCTACTGGGCCTGTCGGTCGTTGCTGAGCCTCTCGGTGAAGTGGGAGGCGGCGTCAACGCAGGAACTGCTCCACGTGCCCGGGCAGGATCTGCGCGGCGAGCTTGGCGACCTGCTCCTGGGGCACGTCGAGCACCGGGTACTCCTTCGTGCCCGCGGCAGTCGCCAGGCCGACCGTCGCGACACCGGCACGGCGCTGGAAGAACGATCGCCGCACCGTCACCCCGACCGCCCCTCGCCGCTCGATCACGTTGGTCGACAACGCGATCGATCCGGCACGGGTCACCAGGAAACGGTCGGTGACCGCGTGCCCGAGCCACCGCGCGCGACTCCAGCCGAGCGCCACCCCCGCGGCCAGCACGAGCACCCCGCACACAGCGAGCACCGGAAGACTCCACACGACGGCGGCGGCCGCGAGCGCGGCCGCGAGCGCCAGGGCGGGACCGACCGCCCGGGTGTAGCGACGCATGGTGGCGTGCGGTCCGTGCCGCTGCAGAGGCACCTCGGCGGCGGCATCGCCGAGCACGGCGCCGGCCGTCCCGGTCACGACCGGCAGCGGGGACGGCGGCGCGAGCGTGGTACTCATGCCGCGATCGTCGTCCTTCACACCGGTCGTGATCGCCGTCAATCGGGCACCGCCCACCCAGCGCAGCGGTAGCGCCCGATGGATCTCGACGCCGCGCATCCGGCGGATCTCCAGCGACGTCGCGCGCGTGGTGAGCAGGCCGCGACTGACGTGGTAGGTGCCGCCGGTGTCGTCGCGCGTGAGCCGAAAACCGTGGAACGCCAGCAGATAACCCAGCAGTGCCAGCACCACGACGACCACCAGCACCACGACCAGCACCGCCAGCACGGCGAGCAGCACCCCCAGACCTTGCAGCCGGTCGACCGTGCCCCTGACGATGCCGCTCCTGCTCCAGCCCAGCCCGGACTCGTTGAGGAACTGGGCGCCGATGCCGAGCACGGCCGCCGCGGCGACCACACCGGCCGGGCCGAACGGCGCATACCGGATCCATGACGGATTCAGTTGGTAGACAACCGTTTCCTGCTGGTATGACGCCGCGGCGCCGTCCGCGACGGCGGCCCCGCCGGAAGCCGCGGTCGTTCCGGTGTCGGGCGAGGCGGGAGCGGACGTCTGGGCACGGTGCAGCAGATCGCCGCGCAACGCGGCCGCCTCCGCGGTCGTGAGGCCGTTGAGCCGCAGCTGCTTCTCCCCGGCACCGGTGCCGATGCGTACTTCGGCGAGGCCGAGCATCCGGTGCAGCACCGACGAGGTGACGTCGACCGACCGCACCCTGTCCATGGGGGCGGCCACGGTGGTGGTGTTGATCAGCCCGGATCGCAACTGGACCTGCTCGGCGGTGAAGCGGTAGCTGGTCGTGAACCAGCGCAGCAGACCCATACCCACCGCGACACCGGCGCCGACCAGACCCCACCAGTTCTGCCCGCCGCTGGAACCGGCGATCACCACGGCGATGAGCGCGGGCAGGAAGCGGATCACTTCCTTGACCGGGTGGATCAGCAACATCTTCGGGCTCAGCCGCCGCCACGCGTCATCGGTCGGGAAACCGTCCTGGGCGAGGGCCTGCCGCTCCTCGCGGACCTGGTTCTCGCCGTCACCGTTCACGTCGCGTCACCTTCGCTGGCGGCGGTCACCACGGTCAGGTCGTGCACGATCCGCGCGGCGACGTCCCGGTCGAGGCCTTCGATCCGCAGCTCCCCCTTCGCGGAGGCGGTGGTGACCGTGACGGTACTGAGGCCGAACAGGCGTGACAGGGCGCCCCGCTCGGTGTCGACGGTCTGCACCCGGGAGATCGGGGCGATGCGCTGCTCGACCGTGATCAACCCGCGTTGGGTGTAGACGGCGTCGTCGGTGACCTCCCAGCGGTGGATCCGATAGCGCAGCCTCGGCATCACGACGGCGTCGACGACGAAAACGACTGCGATGACGATGATCCCGAGTGCGATCCACACGCCGGAGGGGTCGGCCAGCACCAACGCGACGATGCCCACCGCGAGCAGGATCACGGTCAGGACGACACCTTGCACGGCCCACAGGGTGCGGGCGCG
Source organism: Flexivirga oryzae (assembly GCF_014190805.1). Classification (NCBI taxonomy): domain Bacteria; kingdom Bacillati; phylum Actinomycetota; class Actinomycetes; order Micrococcales; family Dermacoccaceae; genus Flexivirga; species Flexivirga oryzae. Next base: position 167,850 of record NZ_JACHVQ010000006.1, read on the forward strand.
GGTGGACACCAATTGTGCCGGTGGTCGCAGCTCCATGACCCGACCCTCTCATGCGGAGGGTGGGGCACGCGCAGTTGCGCGGTCAGGACGAGAGTGACACGCACGCCTCGGCGGTGTTGACCAGGAAGGTCAGCGACTCCTGCAGGTAGAGCTCGACCGTGTCGGCGTCGTGGGACAGGTAGCCGATCGAGACGTCCTGGCCGAGCTGCAGGGTGTAGTCGCCGCCGCGTCCGGTGACCAGCAGCGCCCCGTCGAGTGCCGGAGCCCAGATGATCTGGCCGTCGCCAAGGAGCCGGGCGACGTGGTCGCGGACCGGGTAGCCGTGGTCGGTGGTCTCGGACACGGCGGTGTACAGCTCCGGGGAGAGCAGCAGGTGGTAGGGACCCGCCACATCAGCCAGCCGCAGGGCGTTGATCGCGGACGCGACAGCGGCCGGCGCCTGGGTGACGTCCTTGGGCAGCTTGATCTTCGGGTTCGTGCTCTCCGGGGCCATTCCGGCGATCTGCTCATCGGTGGATCCGTAGAAGACAGTGCGGTCTTCGGCGTAGGCGAGCGCCGCGGCAGCATCCTTGACGGGCTGCCAGTCGGAGTCCTGGGCGCCACGCTCGACGTTGTCCACCTCGGTCCGGTTGACGGTGAAACGGGCCCGGAACTCCACGACCGGACGCACGTCGCGACCCTTGGCGACCACGTCGTCCGACGGCGGCTTCAACTCGTGGAAGTGGCCGGTGCCGACCGCCGCCAGCGTGGTGCCGCCTGCGTCCGGCATGTCGACGATGCGTCGTGCCGCGGCACGGATGGAGAAGGAGCGCCGCGCCTCTTCCTCGATCTCGCCCCAGGCGGCGTCGGAGATCGGGGCGAGTTCCCTGTGCAGATTGTTCACGGTTCTACCTCTCGTTCTGGTCGGTTCCGCGCAGGCTGCCGATCTGCAGCGAGCCGGTGTCCTGCTCGGTGGTGGATGTCGTCGGTGCCGGGTCGTCATCCGCCGCGGTCTCCGGTGGCCCGTCTTCGAGGAAGTCGGCGGTCGGCACGAAGAAGAGGTTGCCGGTCACCGCGGTGGAGAAGTCGAGGATCCGGTCGTGGTTACCCGGCGGCTTGCCCACGAACATGTTGCGCAGCATCTGCTCGATCACGCCGGGGTCGGCGGCGTATCCGATGAAGTACGTGCCGAATTCGTCGCTGCCGACCTCCCCGAACGCCATGTTGTCGCGGATGATGTCGTGCTCGACGCCGTCGTCGTCGACGATCGTGTTGAGCTCGACGTGCGAGTTGCTCGGCTTGTCGGCGTCCGGCAACTCGATGTCGTCCAGTTTGGTGCGGCCGATGACGAGCTCCTGCTCGCGCACCGAGATGGCGTTCCACGAGGTGAGGTCGTGCAGGTACTTCTGCACGATCACGTAGCTGCTGCCGGTGTATGACGGATCCTCGTCATGGACGAAAACCGCTGCGGCCGCGGCGTTTCCCTCCGGGTTCTCGGTGCCGTCGACGAACCCGAGCAGGTCCCGGTCGTCGAAGTAGCGGAACCCGTGCACCTCGTCGACGACGTCGGCGGTATCGGCCAACCGGATCATCAACTGGCGCGCCAGCTCGAAACACAGATCCATCCGCTCCGCGCGCAGGTGGAACAGCAGATCACCGGGGGTGGACACCGCCGTGTGCTTGTCCCCCACGATCTCCTCGAGAACGTGCAGGGAGGCGGGCCGCGGCACGTCATACATCCGGTCCCACGCCTTCGCGCCGATGCCGGCCACGCAGGTGAGGTTGTCCTCCGGGCGGCGGAACCGCACCGAACGGATCAGCCCCGGCAGGTCGGCGAGCAGGTCGACGGCCTCCGACTCGGCACCGTCGCGCACGGTGAGGACCAGGAACATCGCCGCGCGCGCCGGCGGCTGCAGGATCGACTGCGGTTGCACGCTGGCCGTCACGGGGCCCTCCTTCGTCGTCGGTGCGGACGCTTCCGAGTCTGGCACAGCCGGTCACCACTTCGGCCCGGTGCGTGCGAGTCGGAGCATGATGGGGGTATGCCGACTCCCCAGGTCCAGGTCCGCAGGGCGTATGACGCGCCCGAGTCCTCCGACGGCAAGCGCGTGCTGGTCGACCGGCTCTGGCCGCGGGGGCTCTCCAAGGACAAGGCGCACCTGGACGACTGGTGCAAACAGGTGTCCCCGTCCACCGAGCTGCGCAAGTGGTATGCGCACGACCCGGCCAAGTTCGGCGAGTTCGCGCAGCGTTACCGGCACGAACTGCAGGATCCGGAGCGGGCGGAAGCACTGGACCAACTCCGCCGGGACGCCGCGGCCGGCCGGCTGACCCTGATCACCGCCGCCAAGCGCAGTGACATCAGCGAGGCGACCGTGCTCGCCGAGCTCATTCAGGGCAAGTCCGGCTCGTAGCGCCCCGGGTCCCACTAGTGTCCTCCGTCCTTAATTCGTTGAAGAAACCTTCCGAGTGAGGCGAGGATCTCCTCGGCGGTTTTGGTCCAGATGAATGGCTTCGGGTTCTTGTTCCAGGCCTTCGCCCACTCGCGTAGGTCTTTCTCCAGGGCTTGCACGCTGCGGTGGTCGGAGCGTTGCAGTAGGTCGCGGGTGACTTCGGCGAACAGTCTTTCGACCTGATTGATCCACGAGGAGTAGGTCGGGGTGAAGTGCATCTGAAAGCGGGGGTGAGCGGTCAACCACTTCTTGATGGTCGGGTGCTTGTGGGTGCCGTAGTTGTCGCAGATGACGTGCACGTCCAACCCGGCGGGCACGTTCTGGTCGATCGTGGCCAGGAACTTCTTGAACTCGGTGGCCCGATGGCGGCGGTGCGTCGCGGAGATGAGGGTGCCGTCGGCCACGTTCATCGCGGCGAACAAGGTGGTGGTGCCATGCCGCACGTAGTCGTGAGTACGGCGTTCGGGCATGCCCGGCATCATCGGGAACGCGGGTTGAGACCGCGCCAACGCCTGCACCTGACTCTTCTCATCGACGCTGAGAACAACGGCGGATTCGGGCGGGTCCAGGTACAGGCCGACGATGTCGTAGACCTTCTCCACGAACAACGGGTCATTGGACAGTTTGAACCCGTCGGCCCGGTGCGGTTGCAGCCCGAACGCTTTCCAGATCCGCCCGATCGTCGAGGGTGACAGCCCCGACTTCTCAGCCATCTTCGTCCGCGACCAGTGCGTCGCGTGCTCCGGTGTCGACTCCAACGTCGCGACCAGCACGTCCTCGACCTGCTCGGGCGTGATCGTCGCCGGCCGACCCGGCCGAGGCTCATCAACCAGCCCGTCCAAGCGGTGCTCAACGAACCGGGACCGCCACTTACCCACCGTCGGCTGACTGATCCCCAACCGGGCCGCGACCACCTTGTTCGTGTGCCCGTCCGCGCACTCCAACACGATCCGCGACCGTAACGCCAACGCCTGCGACGACTTCCGCCGTCGAGCCCACCGACCCAACTGCTCACGCTCGCCAATCGTCAATTCCAACAACACTTTTGGACGACCCGCAGAAGGCATACCCCATCATACCAATTATTCAATGAATTTACGGCGGACGACACTAGGTTCCGGTTATGAGCACCGAGGAGCACCGCCTGCGGTCCCGCGCCTGGTTCGACGATCCCAGCGACCCGGGCATGACCGCGATCTACCTGGAGCGTTACCTCAACTACGGCATGACACTCGACGAACTGCGATCCGGCAAGCCGATCATCGGCATCGCGCAGAGCGGGTCGGACCTGTCCCCCTGCAACCGCCACCACTTGACGCTGGCCGGGCGGGTCCGCGACGGGATCATCGCGGCCGGTGGCGTGCCGCTGGAGTTCCCGACGCACCCGATCCAGGAGACCGGCAAGCGACCGGGTGCCGCGCTGGACCGCAACCTCGCCTATCTCGGCCTGGTCGAGTTGCTCTACGGCTACCCGATCGACGGGGTCGTGCTCACCATCGGCTGCGACAAGACGACCCCCGCGCAGCTGATGGCGGCCGCCACCGTCAACATCCCGGCGATCGCGTTGTCCGTGGGCCCGATGCTCAACGGCTGGTATGACGGCAAGCGCACCGGCTCCGGCACCATCATCTGGAAGGCGCGTGAGCTGCTCGCAACCGGCGAGATCGACCACGCGCAGTTCCTCGAACTCGTTGCGTCGTCGACGAATTCGGTGGGTTTCTGCAACACCATGGGCACCGCGTCGACGATGAACTCGCTGACCGAGGCGCTCGGTATGGAACTGCCCGGAGGGGCCGCCATCCCGGCGGCGTACCGGCAGCGCGCGCAATTCGCCTACGAGACCGGATCGCGGATCGTCGAGTTGGTGCGGGACAACGTGCTGCCCTCGGACATCCTCACCCGCGACGCGTTCCTCAACGCGATCGCCGTCAACTCCGCGATCGGCGGGTCGACCAACGCACCCATCCACCTGCAGGCCGTCGCGCGGCACATGGGTGTCGAGTTGTCGCTGGCCGACTGGGAGGAGCACGGGCGGGACCTGCCGCTACTGGTCAACCTGCAACCGGCGGGCGAGTACCTCGGCGAGGACTTCTACCGGGCCGGCGGCGTGCCCGCGGTGGTCAACCAGCTGATGCGTGCCGGGAGGATCCGGCAGGACGCGCTGACGGTGAGCGGCGCAACCATCGGCGACAACTGCCGGGACGCCACCATCGCCGATCCCGCGGTCATCCGACCGATCGACGAACCGCTCAAGGAACACGCGGGTTTCGCGGTCATGACCGGGAACATCTTCGACGCCGCGATCATGAAGACCTCCGTCATCGACGACGCGTTCCGCGACCGTTACCTCTCGGACCCGGACGACCCGGACGCGTTCGAGGGACGCGCGGTGGTCTTCGACGGGCCGGAGGACTACCACCGGCGGATCGAGACCGAGCCGGGCATCGACGAGCACAGCATCCTGTTCATGCGGGGTGCCGGACCGATCGGTTACCCGGGCGCGGCGGAAGTGGTCAACATGCAGCCGCCGGCCGCGTTGCTGCACGCCGGCATCGAGTCGCTGCCGTGCGTGGGTGACGGGCGCCAGTCCGGCACCTCCGGGTCGCCGTCGATCCTCAATGCCTCCCCCGAGGCCGCGGCCGGCGGCAACCTGGCGGTCCTGCGGACCGGTGACCCGATCCGCGTCGACCTGCGACGGGGGCGTGTCGACCTGCTGCTCGACGACGCCGAGATCGCGTGCAGGCGAACGGCGTTGGACGAGTCCGGTGGCTACCCGATGCCGGAGTCCCAGACACCGTGGCAGCAACTGCACCGTGCCGGGGTCGGTCAGATGGACACCGGCATGGTGATCGAGGACGCCGTCGAGTTCCAACGCATCGCCCAACGCCGCGGCCTGCCCCGGCACAGTCACTGAGGGATGCGCCGGTGAGCCGGCGGCACCGCCGGACCGTGCTGGGTCAGTCGGGGATCAGGTCGCGCCGGGAGCGCCATACGACACCCAGCGGAACGCACACGAGGAAGCACAGGAGCAGCACGAAAACCCCTGTGCTCGGTCCGTTTCCGTCCGCGTAGTCGGGCACGTGCGAGAAGACGGCGCTGACCTGCAGCCAGCGCGGCGCGTGCAGCACCGAGCCCATCAGGACGAGCACCGCGGAGCCGGCGACCGGGATCCAGGTCGCGACCGCAACGGTGCGGCGCGCACCGACCAGGAGCACACCGACACCGGTGAGCGCCAGGACCGCCGGCCACTGGCCGACGGTGTAGGCGAAGTTGCGTCCTGCGGCGGCGTCGTCCAGTTGGGTCATCGTCACCAGCGCGCCGATGCCGCCGACCACCGCCAGCATCGCGAGCGACCCGAGCACCGCCACCACCGCGCGCACCACGAGCGGTGTCCGCCGTGCCACGCCACAGGTCAGCACGTCCTCGAGCAGACCGTCGGCCTCGTCGGTGCCGCTGCCCAGCACCGTCAGCACCGCGTAACAGCCGGCCAGCAGGGCCAGCAGCACCCCGGCGAAGGAGAAGAACGCAGCGTCGAGTCGGTGCTCGCCGGTCAGGTCGCTCATCAGCTTGGCGGTCGACGAATCCCGTTGCAGTAGTTGGACAAGACTGCCACTCATCCCACCGAACAACGCGGCGAGTGCGGCGCAGACCGCGGTCCAGCTCAGCCAGCGTCCGCGCTCCAGGTGCCAGGTCAACGCGAGCGCGGAGCGCACCTGCAGGCGGTCGTCGCTGGTTGCCCGGTCGTGCAGCGGCGCGGTCGCGTACTCCCGGCCGCGCCCGATCAGCCACACACCTGCGCCGACCGCTCCGCAGAGCGCGGCGAACACGAGCAGGCTCCACCACCGGTCATCGGTGTATGGCGCCTCGACGTCCTTCCAGCCGAGCGGACTGACCCAGCGAAGCGCGGTGACGCCGTGCACGTTGGCCACCGCACGGAGTGCGAAAGCCACTGCCAGCGCGAGAAATCCGAGCAGTTTGGCAAGCCCGGTGCTGTCCGCCGACTCCCCGGCGGCCAGACCGATCAGCCCGAAGCAGAGACTGCAGCATGCCGTCACGGCACCGAGCCCGACGGCGCCCTGCCAGGTCAGCTCGTCGACGATCGGGAGCTCGGCCACACCGACAGCGGCGACCGCGAGACCGAAGCCGACGGCGACGACCGCGACGGCAGTCAGCCCACCCCGCAACCGGTCGCGCCCGTCGTGACCGCTGGCCTGCAAGAGCTCGGCGACACCCGAATCCTCGGCACCACGAACAAAACTCACACCAAGCAGCAGCGCCATGATCGACGATGCGATGATCAGGTAGGTGCCCATCTCCCACGCCGCGAGCTGCCCGATGGTGCCCGGGTCCGGCAGCGGACCGTAGAGCAGCCGGGTCGCCGCGTTGTCGCCCAGACTCTCGATGAGGTGCTGGCGTTGGGAGAGCTTCGGGTAGGTCGAGGCGTATGACGGTGCCACCACCGCGAGGAGCCCGAGCAACGGCAGCGTCCAGGCGAGGATGCGCCGACGGTGGGTCCGCAGGGCGACCCGGGCCGGGCCGGTTCCGTGCGCCGCGCTCATCTCGCCGCCACCTTGTAGTGCCGCAGGAAGAGGTCCTCCAGGCTGGCCGGTGTGCACCGCACATCGGTCGGGTGTGCCACCAGGAGCACCTGCAACACCCGGTCGACAGCCTCCTGCGGGACGCTGGCCTCCACGCGGATCTTGCCGTCCGACAACGGCTTACGGGCGACCTCGACTCTAGTGCCGAGCACGTCCTGGACCTCGTCGACGACCCGGTCGGCGACGTCCCCCGACAGCACCGCACTGATCGTGGACGCCGCGAGGTGCCGCATCTGGGACAGCTGGCCGGTCTCGACCAGCCGGCCGTCCTTGATGATCGTCACCGCGTCGCACAGCTGCTCGACCTCGCCCAGGATGTGGCTGGACAGCAGGACGGTGCGTCCTTGCGAGGTCGCCTGCTCCACACACTCGCCGAAGGTGCGCTCCATCAAGGGGTCGAGGCCGGACGTCGGCTCGTCGAGGATGAGCAGCTCGGTGTTCGCCGCGAAGGCGGCCACCAGCATGACCTTCTGCCGGTTTCCCTTGGAATACTTACGGATCCGTTTGCTGGTGTCGAGTGCGAACGCCTCGATCAAGGCGCTCTCGCGCTGGTCGTCGTAGTCGCCGCCGGCGGACCGCCGCAGTCCGGCCAGCGCGTCCAGTGCCTGCCGCCCGGTGAGCGTGGGCCACAGTGCGACCTCGCCGGCGACATACGACACCTGACGGTTGACGGTCGCGCTGTCAGTGGCGGGGTCACGGCCGAGCACGCGCACGACCCCGGCATCCCGCCCGTAGAGGCCGAGCAGCACCCGGATGGTCGTGGTCTTGCCGGCGCCGTTCGGCCCGAGGAATCCGTGCACGGTGCCGCGGGACACGGCCAGGTCGAGACCGTCGATCGCCCGGAACCTGCCGAACGTCTTGGTGAGGCCGACGACCTCGATGACTCGGTTGGTCGTCGGCGACTGCTCCACGGCGCGTGCCTTCGTGGACGGGGTGGTCATGACACGGCACCTTTCGACTCGGGCGGCAGCAGGCCGCGCTCGAGCAGCCCGCTCTCCAGTTCGTGCATGAAGGACTTCTGCAGGTCCTCGGGGAAGAGCTGCGTGGTCGCATAGCCGACGTACTCGCCCGAGCTCTGCGACGCCTGCTCCAGCATGCCGCGCACCTGACCCGGTGTGAGGTCCAGTGCTGCCAGGAAGTCGACGGAGTGCTCGGCCATCTCCTCGACCCGGCGGAGCCGTTCGGCCTCGGGCAACGTGTCGACGGACCGGCTGAGATCCCGGAACTCGATGAAGAGCGGAAGGATCAGATCAAGTTGCTCGTCGGTGAGATGCTCCGCGAGGTCGGTGATCATGGACGGCAGCTCCGTGCGGTAGCAGGCGAATTCGACCACCTGCCGTTCGGCTGCGATGAGCGCGGCCACCTCGGGATCACCGGCCCGGGCGAGCAGCCGGTCGTACATCTCGTGCACCGCCCGCGGCATCGGGGACACCGGCCCGCCCTCCCCCGTCGTACGCAGCAGGTTGACCAGTTGCTGTCGCTGCCGGCCCAGTTCGCCGATGCGCTCATCCACCCCGGCGAGTGTCACCGCGAGGTCGGTGCGGATCGCGTTGCGTTCGTCCGGGTCGTCACCGGACTCCTCGATCATCGCTCGCACCGAGACGAGCGGCACCCCGGAGCCGACCAGCCAGCGGATCCGGACCAGCCGCGCCAGCTGCACCATGCCGTAGTCGCGGACCCCGCCGATCCGCTCGGGCACCGGCAGCAACCCGATCTGGTGGTAGTAGCGGATGGTCCGCACGGTAGTGCCGGCCAGATCCGCCAGCTCTTTGACTCGCATGCTTCGATCATTGACTGTGACGTAACGTCACAGTCAAGCACCGACGGCGCAATTCCGGTCGCTCGGCATCCAGTGCGTATGTATCGTTTGATACATGATGGAGATCAGCGAGCCCTCCACCGCGAACGCTCAGCGGTTGTGGCACTACCTGGGAGACGTCGAGCGCTGGGGT
>NZ_JACHVQ010000007.1 GCF_014190805.1 Flexivirga oryzae
CCACCCACTGCAGCCCGGCCAGGTCGGCGCCCAGGTCGTCGCCAATGTGCGGAAGCGCGACGTTGGCGATCGTGCCGTCGAGGAAGCCCATGCCGGACCCGAGCACGGTCGTCGCGAGCAGCCGCCGCCCGGCCGGCTCGCTCATCGCGAGCGGCCGCGGCTCCGTGACGGCCGGAACGCCCATGTGGTCCTTCAAGCCCGACGACGCTGCGATCATTCCCGCGGCGGTGAGGGCGGTGGCGCTTCGATAGCGTCTTCGGGATGTCTGCCACCGCACTGAGCCTCGTCCTCACGGCCGCGGTCCTGCACGCCGTGTGGAACATCGCGGCGAAACGGGTCGGTGGTGGAAGCTACGCCTTCGTCTTCTCCTACTCGCTGCTCTCGGCGCTCCTCTGGTCACCGCTCGGCATCGCGGTGCTGCTCGTCAGCGGTGACGGACTCACCCGGACCCTGCTGTTGGCGAGCCTGCTCTCGGGTGCGCTACACATCGTGTACGGGCTCACGCTGCAGACCGGTTACCGCAAGGCGGACCTGAGCGTGGTCTACCCGGTGGCGCGCGGCACCGGGCCACTGATCACCATGCTGTTCGCCATTGTGGTGCTGGCCGATCGGCCCGGAGCCGTTGCCGTCGCGGGTGGTTTCGTGATCGTGGCCGGTGTCGCCGTCGTCGCGTCGGCCCGGTCGGCCGACGCCCCGCAGCTGCACGCGGCCCCGGCCTGGCGGGGTGTCCGGTGGGGTGCCGCGACCGGGCTCGCCATTGCGGCATACACCCTGTGGGACGACCACGCGATGACCCACCTCGCGCTGCTGCCGATCCCCTACTTCTGGCTCGGCACCGCCTGGCAGGCCGGGCTCATGGTGCCCGGGCTGCGCGGCCGTCGGGCCGAGCTGCGGTACGTGCTGCGTGCGCACTGGCGGGAGACGCTGTGCGTCGCGCTGCTGTCACCGCTCGCGTACGTCCTAGTGCTGCAGGCGATGACCACGACGTCGGTGGCGCTGGTCGCGCCGGCACGCGAGTCGAGCATCGTCGTGGGCTCGTTGTTGGCGTGGAAGCTCTTCCACGAGCCGGCACCGGCGCGCAAGTTCGCCGGAGCGGTGGTCGTCCTGGCCGGCATCGCCCTGATCGCCGTATGACGGCCGACGTGGTTCCGGAGCCTCGGCCGTTCGGCCCGGTGCGGAGTCGGCGCCACGGACCCGCTTGTGCAGCCGATCCATCGTGGTGTCGAGTGCGTCGGCGACGTCGGCGGCGTCCTTCAGTTCGGCGAGGAGCGCGGCGGGGACGTCCTGGTCGTACTTGTAGTAGATCTTGTGCTCCAGGCTCGCCCAGAAGTCCATGGCGATCGTTCGGAACTGGATCTCGACCGGCACCAGGACCTTCCCGGTGGACAGGAACACGGGTATGTCGACGATCGCGTGCAGGCTCTTGTAGCCGTTGGGTTTCGGCTGCGCGATGTAGTCCTTGACGATCCGGACCGTGACGTCCTCCTGCCGGGTGAGCAGGTCGAACAGCATGTAGGCGTCGCCCACGAAACTGCAGGTCACCCGGATCCCGGCGATGTCGGTGATCTGTTCGCGGATCGCCTCGAGTTCGGCGGGGACGCCCCTGCGGTCCAGCTTCTCGACCAGGCTGTCGATGGTCTTCACCCGGCTGGAGACGTGCTCGATCGGGTTGTAGTCGTGCATCCGCCGGAATTCGTCGCTGAGGATGGTGATCTTGGTCTCGACCTCGCTCAGCGCGAACTCGTACTCGAGCATGAACCGCTGCATCCGCTGACCGATCGCGCGCACCTGACCGAAGGTGACCTCCTGCTCCGGGTGCAGGATCAGCGGCTCCGCAGGCACACCTCCGCCGGCGTCCTCGCGTTGTTCGTCGATGCTCATGGCGCCTCCAACGTAACCTCTGCGAACCCCGGACGCAGCCGAACCCGCAGCGATCCGGTCCGGGGCACGACGAAGGGCCCCGGCTGATTCGCCGGGGCCCTTCGTCAGGTGGTGCCAGGTCTAGGATTCGAACCTAGGTAGCTTTCGCGACGGATTTACAGTCCGCTCCCATTGGCCGCTCGGGCAACCTGGCGTGGTGCGTGGACGAGGATAACAAGCATCGGGCGGCGCGGGCCAATCGGCGTCCCGCGGGCGGCATACCCGTGAGGGCGCGGCATACTCGGGCGAGCACCGTACTCGCCCGAAGGAGCTGGAGATCATGGCCGACTCGTCATTCGACATCGTCAGCAAGACCGACAAGCAGGAGGTCAGCAACGCGCTGAACCAGGCGGCCAAGGAGATCTCCACCCGCTACGACTTCCGCAACGTGGGCGCAGTGCTGGAGTGGTCCGGCGAGAAGATCGTCATGAAGGCCAACTCCGAGGAGCGCACGCTCGCAGTGCTCGACGTCTTCCAGACCAAGCTGGTCAAGCGCGGCGTCTCACTGAAGTCGCTGGAACTCTCGCACGACGGCGAGCCGCAGTTGTCCGGCAAGGACTACCGCCTGGAGGCGACGCTCAAGAACGGCATCAGCCAGGAGAACGCCAAGAAGATCTCCAAGATCATCCGCGACGAAGGCCCGAAATCGGTCAAGTCGCGCATCGAGGGCGACGAGTTGCGGGTGACCAGCAAGTCGCGCGACGACCTGCAGGAGGTCCAGCGGCTGCTCAAGGCGGCGGACCTGGATGTCGCGCTGCAGTTCACCAATTACCGCTGAACCACGCGTTGCGCGGGTCGGACCCGGTACGAACCCCGTCAGTCCGGGAGCGACACGTTGACCGAGGGCCCGGCTGCGACTGCCTCCTCGATCCCGGAGGCCGGCCCGAACAGCTTCCGCTCGAGCGGCACGGTGAGGTAGGTGGCGAATCCGGGTGCCAGGCGCGTCATCAGGTCGAGCACGACCGCGTCCCCGCCGACGCGGATGCGCGGTTTCGCCCGCTCGACGCCATCGACGATGATGCGGGCCGCCTTCGAGGGTGGCATCCGAAGAAGTTTCTCCCGGTAGATGCGCTCCCGGGCGCGCTGGCCGGCGGTGAGTTCCTCACCCGCTTCCTCGGCGATTCGCGTTGCACTCGACGAGATCGCGGTGGCGACCCCACCGGGATGCACGACGCTGACGTGGACGGGCTGCCCGGTGAGGATCATCTCGGTGCGGAGCGCTTCGGTGAACCCGCGGACGCCGAACTTCGCTGCGCAGTACTGCGACAGTCCGGGCTGGCTGATGACGCCGTTGATGCTGGAGACGTTGACGACAGCGCCATCGCCCGAGGCGACGAGGTGCGGCAGGAAGGCATGGGTGCCATGGATGACCCCGTTGAGGTTGACCGCGAGGACGCGTTCGTAGTCCGCCCACTTGCTGTCCAGCACGTGGCGGTTCCACGCGATGCCGGCGTTGTTGTAGATCTGGTTGACCCGGCCGAAACGTCCCTTCACCTCGTCGGCCCACGACAGCACCGCGTCCCGGGCGCTGACATCGACGACGGACGTGTGGGACGGGCCATCCAGCAAGGACGCCGTCTCCGCCAGGCCCGTCTCGTCGAGGTCGCTGATGGCGACGGACGCACCACGGCGGGCGAGTTCGACGGCGAGGGCGCGGCCGATGCCCGAACCGGCTCCCGTGATGGCGGCGACCTTGCCGCTGACCTTGCTACGTCTCATCTGCGTGCTCCTTGTGCGTTGCCGCGTTGTGGTGAGAACCAGTCTGGGAGCCACGACTGGACCGGGACATGTGCACAATTGCCCGTATTCACCGTTCACGTGGTGCGAACTGGACCACTGGTGGTGACGAGGTCACCCGTCCGAGGAGTGCGGGGGCCGGTCCGCCTCGGCAGCGGCGGAGCCGAGGCCGGCTCCCGCCATGCGCAGCGCCATCCGCGCGTTGTGGTCGGCGATGCGTTCCGGCGACCACGCGTCCCGCTCGTCGTACCACCGCGCGACGTCGATCGACATACCCATGATCGCGTTGGTCGTCATACCGACGTCAGCGCAGTCGAAGTCGCCCGACTCGACCCCGGCGACCAACGCCGCACGGATCAGTTGCTGTATGTCGCGCCGCAGCGCGTCGATGGTCGCGCGGTGCTCCGGCAAGAGCGACGGCAACTCGTAGTTGACCACGCGCGCCATGGTGTGGTCGGTGACGTGCCCGAGCACCAGGCGACGGACCAGCGCCGCCAGCCGGGCGCTCGGGCCGGCGACACCCCGCTGGGCGTCCTGCAAGCCCTGCAGGGTGGCCCGGTGCCCCTCCAGCGAGATCGCGAACAGCAGCGACTCCTTCGTGCGGTGATGCACGTAGACGGCCGCCGGCGACATACCGGCCGCGGCCGCGATGTCGCGTGTCGTTGTGCCGTGAAAACCCTTGGCGCCGAAGGCATCTCTGGCAGCCACCAGTAGCCGGCGCTGTGCGTCGCTCGGTGGTGCGTCGACCGTCTCGGCCATCAGGTCCTCTCGGTGTCACGGCGGCGGACTTTGTGTCCCCGCGTTGACGAGCATGCCGCAGCATGACACGCTAAGCAAGCGCTTAGTCAGTCGGGTGTTCGACCGATCGGCGACACCGACCGGTCGCACCGACGATCCGGCAGCACGCGAAGGAGAAGAGAACGTGCCCACACCGCTGTCGTCCTGGTCAGGTCAGCGCGTCGTCGTGACCGGCGCCGCCCGCGGCATCGGTGCCGCGATCGCGGAGCGGCTCAGCGGCCTCGGCGCGCGGGTCGTGATCAGCGACCGCCTCGACGAACAGCTCCGCGAAACGGCCGAGCGCATCGGCGCACAACCGATCCCGGGCGACCTCGGCACCGAGGACGGCGTCCGCGCCGTGGTCGACGCCGCGCTGGCCCACCTCGACGACATCGATGTCTGGATCGGCAACGCCGGCGTCGCCGCCGGATCCGGGCTGGACGCACCGGAGTCCGAGTGGGACCTGTCGTGGCAGATCAACGTGCTCGCCCACGTCCGGGCGGCGCGGCTGCTGGTGCCCCGGTGGCTCGAGCGCGGCACCGGGCGGTTCGTGATCACCGCCTCGGCGGCCGGCCTGCTGACGATCCTGGACCAGCCCACGTATGCGGTCACCAAGCACGGCGCCGAGGCGTTCGCGGAGTGGCTCGCCGCCAGTTACGGACACCGCGGCATCGACGTGCACGCCATCTGCCCGCAGGGTGTCCGCACCGACATGTATCCCGGCCCGGGCGACAACCCCGCAGCCGCGACCATCGGCCACGACGGCACCCTCGCGCCGGCCGACGTCGCCGACGCCCTGGTGGAAACCCTGGCGCGGGGCGACTTCCTGGTGCTGCCGCACCCGGAGGTCAAGGACTACTTCGCGCTGCGAGCCTCCGACACCGACCGCTGGCTGCGCGGGATGCAGCGGTTGCAGGCACGGATCGACGAGGCAGGTACTGGTCGATGAAGGCCTGGCAGGTGCAGGAGCTGGCCGAGCCGGCGCAGGCGGTCCGGATCACCGACATCCCGAAGCCGGAGCCGGGTCCCGACGAGGTGCAGGTGCGGGTGCTCAGCGCGGCGCTGAACTTCCCCGATGTGCTGATGTGCCAGGGGCTCTACCAGGTGCGGCCCGAGCTGCCGTTCACCCCCGGTGTCGAGCTGTGCGGCGAGGTCACCGCCATCGGTCAGCGCGTCACCGGCTGCGCGGTCGGTGATCGGGTGATCGGCACGGCCGTCATACCGCACGGAGGGTTCGCCGAGTTCGCGCTCATGCCGGCCGAGAGCGCACCGGCCCCGGCCGGCCTGGACGACGACGCGGCGGCGGTGCTCACCATCGCCTACCAGACGGCGTGGGCCGCGCTCTTCCACCGGGCCAACCTCCGACCGGACGAGACCGTGCTCGTCCAGGCAGCGTCCGGCGGGGTGGGCTCCGCGGCGGTGCAACTGGCGAAGATCAACGGCAACAAGGTGATCGCGATCGTGGGCGGCGGACCGAAGGTGGACGCGGCCCGCCGGCTCGACGCGGACGTCGTCATCGACCGGACCGCCGAGGACGTCGTGGCCCGGGTCAAGGAGGCCACCGACGGACGCGGCGCCGACGTCATCTTCGACCCGGTCGGCGGGGACGCCTATGACCTGCTGGCCAAGTGTGTCGCCTTCGAGGGGCGCATCGTGATCGTCGGCTTCAGCGGCGGCCGCATCCAGGCACCACCGCTGAACCACGTGTTGCTGAAGAACTACGCGATCCTCGGATTGCACTGGGGCTACTACCGAACCATGCGCCCGTCAGTGATCGCCGAGGGACACGACCGACTGGCGGCGCTGGCCGCGGACGGCCTCATCCGACCCCTCATCTCCGGACGGCTCGGCTTCGGCGAGCTGCCGGACGGACTGGCCCAGCTGGCCGCGGGCAAGACCATCGGCCGACTGGTCTGGCGCCCCTCAGCCTGATAACGACCCAACCAACACAAGGAGACACATGTCGGAGACACGAACCGCCGTCGTCACGGGTTCCGCCCGTGGCATCGGCGCCGCCATCGCCGAACGCCTCGCGAGTGACGGCCTGGCCGTCGCCGTACTCGACCTCGACGAGGGCGCCTGCCAGACGGTCGTCGACAACATCACCGCAGCGGGCGGCAAGGCCCTCGCCGTGGGCTGCGACGTGAGCGACGAGTCATCCGTGACCGCCGCCGTCGCGAAGGTCGCCGCCGACCTCGGCTCGCCGACCGTGCTGGTCAACAACGCCGGGGTGCTGCGCGACAACCTGATCTTCAAGATGTCCGTCGACGACTGGGACACGGTGATGAACGTGCACCTGCGCGGCAGCTTCCTGATGACCCGGGCGGTGCAGAAGTACATGACCGAGGCGAAGTTCGGCCGCATCGTCAACCTGTCGAGCACCTCGGCACAGGGCAACCGCGGCCAGGTCAACTACTCCGCGGCCAAGGCGGGCATGCAGGGCTTCACCAAGACCCTCGCGATCGAGCTGGGCAAGTTCGGTGTCACCGCCAACGCGATCGCGCCCGGCTTCATCGTGACCGACATGACCAAGGCGACCGCGGACCGCGTCGGTGTCGACTTCGACGAGTTCCAGCAGCTGGCCGCCAAGGAGATCCCCGTGCAACGCGTGGGGCGCCCGGACGACATCGCGAACGCCGCATCGTTCTTCTGCAGCGAGGCAGCCGGTTTCGTCAGCGGTCAGGTCCTGTATGTCGCCGGCGGCCCCTACGACTGATCCTCACCGAGCGGACACCATCGGCACCGGGAGGACACGCAGATCGCCCGATTTCGGGCGGATTTGCGTGTCCTGTCGGTGCTTTTGTGTCCTGTCGGTGCTTTTGTGTCCGGTCGGTAAGGAGCCGGTGGGTGGCGCGGTGGCCTGAGGAGCTACCTCAGCCGCGGAAATAGGTCATCTGCCCGACGCGGTGGGCTACCTCAGGCGGCGAACCTCGATGCCATACACCAGACATCGAAAGGCACCATGATGAACTTCTCGTTCTCGACCGCACCCATCGTCGACGCACAGATCGCCTACCGGCAACAGCAGATCGCACACGACTTCGCCGTCGCGCACGGCTGGGAACTCAGTGCTCGTCGGCTGTTCGGGCGCCGCCGGCGTCCGGCACATCAGACACCGGTCATTCCTCCCCAGGACATCAACCTCGTGCGGCCCGGACGTCTCGGCTGGCGATGAGCACGACCGAACGGGCCGTCGCCGCCCCGCCGGGGCCGTCCACCGGGAACAATGGCGATGTGATCCCCGACTCCGCACCCGCCGGGCCGATCTTCGGCCGCGACGGGGAGATCGACGACTTCGCACAGTTGCTGCGTGACCCGGCGAAGTCGTCGATCACCCTGCTCGGCGGGGACGCCGGCATCGGCAAGACGCGCCTCGTGCAGGAGGTCGCCGCCAGCTGCCGGGCCGCGGGAGGGATCGTGCTCGTCGGGCGATGCCTCGACCTGGGTGACAGCTCCGCGGCATACCTACCGATCACCGACATCGCCCGCGCGCTCCACGCAGTGCCCGGCGCGGCGGGTCGAGAGACCGTCACCCCCACC
The DNA here is from genome assembly GCF_014190805.1 of Flexivirga oryzae. Lineage (NCBI taxonomy): Bacteria > Bacillati > Actinomycetota > Actinomycetes > Micrococcales > Dermacoccaceae > Flexivirga > Flexivirga oryzae. The sequence continues at coordinate 7,975 of NZ_JACHVQ010000007.1, forward strand.
GAAGCGCTCCGCCCGCTGGAGTTCTTCGAGTCGGTCGCCACGATGCTCGACCAGCTCGCCGACTTCGCTCCGGCCCTCGTGGTGCTGGAGGACGTCCACTGGGCCGACCGCGCCACCCGGGAACTGCTGACCTACCTGTTCACCCGCAACGTGCCGCCCGGCGTGCATGTCGTGGCGACCTACCGCACCGACGACCTGCACCGGCGGCACCCGCTGCGGCCCACGCTGGCCGAGTGGTCCCGGCTGCCGACCGTGCGGCGGGTCCTGCTCAACCCGCTCGACGCGGACCCCGCGCGCGCCCTCGTCGACCACCTCCACCCGAGTTTCGACGACCACGACGCCGGCGAGATCATCCGCCGCTCCGGCGGGAACCCGTTCTTCACCGAGGAGCTCGTCAACGCCTCGATGCAGCATGACGGTTTCGGCGGATCCGCCCTCCCCAGCGACCTCGCCGACCTGCTGCTGGTCCGCACCGACTCGCTCGACGACGACCCGCGCAGAGTGCTCCGCGCGGTGGCCGTCGCGGGCTCCTTGGCGTCCGACACCGCGATCCAGTTCCTCGCCGACCTGCCTCCGGAGCGACTGCACGGCGCGCTGCGCGCCGCCATCGACGCACATCTCCTGGTCACGACTCCCGACGGCAACTACGCCTTCCGGCACGCGCTGCTGGCCGAGGCCGTGTATGACGACCTGCTGCCCGGCGAACGAATCCGCTTGCACGACAAGCTGACCGACGTACTCCTCGAACGCGCCGAGCCGGCCGAGGCCTCGATGCTCGCGATGCACGCCGAGAAGGCCTGCCGTTTCGACGCTGCGTTGCGCGCCCGCCTGACTGCCGGCAAGGAGGCGCTCGACACCGCAGCGCCGTCCAACGCGGCCCGCCACTTCGAGAAGGCGATCGCGATCGCGGCCGGCCACCCGGACGTGACCGGGGTGCCGGACGACCTGTCCGAGCGCGCCGCCGAGGCACTCCTCACCGCCGGCGACCCGCACCGCGCCGCCGACCTGATCCGCGACGTGCTGCGCTCCTTCTGCGGCAGCCCGCTGGACCGCGCCCGCCTCCTGCGGCTCTACCTGTCCGCCCTGCTGCTGACCGACCTGCCGACCATGCACACGCGGCTCGGCGTCGAGGACCTTCCGGACGACGCGGACGAGCTGCTCGACATCGCGATCGGCTGGTCCCGGGACGGCGGCGACAAGGTGCTGCTCGGCCAGCTGCTCGCACTGAAGGCGCACTACCTGCTGGCGTTCGGGCGGTACGAGGCGGCGACGGTCACCGCCAGCGACGCCCTCGCGATCGGGCGCACGGTCGACGAACCGTCGATCATCAGCGATGCCATGACGACACAGGCGAAGCTGGACGGCATCGCGGGTGACCTGACCTCCGCCCTGGCCACCCTGGAGCAGGTGCGGGTGCAGGCGGCGGCCGACGGTGACATCCGCGCCGAGCTCCGCGCCCTGCACCAGCTCGCCGGCCTGCTGGCCCGGACCGACCAGTACCGCCGCGCGGCTGCCACCTTCGCCGAGGCGATCCGCCGGGCCGCGGAACTGCAGGCACGGACGGAGTTGTACGGCATCGACGCGATCATCTTCGCCGCAATGCTCGCGGCGAAGCTGGGCGACTGGACCCGCGTCGACGAACTGCTGGCCGAGACCGACGACCTGCCACCGATGGCGAGGGCATCTTCCATGGCGGCGGGCGTGACCGTCGACGTGGCCCGTGGTCGCTTCGACGAGGTGCGCGCCGCGCACGAAGAGCTGCGACCCCGTTGGCGCCAGGACATGTTCATCCTGGTCAACGACGCACCGGGGATGATCGACGTCCTGGGGTCCTCCGGCGACCTCGACGGCGCCGCCGCCATGTATGACGATGCCACCGAGACCGTCCGGAAGGTGTGGCGCCTCTCGGTGTTCGACGCGCAGATCCGCATGACGGCACTGCTGCTCACCCACCTGGCGGATGCCGTCGCGTCCAAACCGCGTGAGGTAGCGGTCTGGGAGGACCGGGTGGAGCAGCTCCACGCGACCCTTCAGGCAGTGCTCTCGGTGCGCGGCAAACGCGAGTCGCTCGGCCTGGAGTCGCAGGCGTGGTTCGCGCGGGCATGCGCCGAGCTCGCCCGGTTCGCCGGCGACAGCGACGAGGCGATCGTCGAATACCGAAGAGCCGTGGACCTGTTCACCGAGGCAGAGTTTCCCTACGAGCAGGTGTTCGCCGAGCTGCTGCTCTCCCGGGCGCTCTACTCGAGCGGCGACCGGGAAGAAGCACGCGCCTTTGCCGACCACGCTCTCGAGACGGCGCGGCGACTCGGGGCGACGCATCTCATCGCCCAGTTGCGCAGCGGTCGCGCGCGAGGCGAGGCCGCCCGCAACACCACTCTCACACCACGCGAGCAGGACGTCCTCGACCTCGTCGCGGCCGGTATGACGAACGGCCAGATCGCGACCAAGCTGTTCATCAGCACCAAGACCGCGAGCGTCCACGTGTCGAACATCCTGGCGAAGGTGGATGCATCCACCCGCACCGAGGCCGTGGACGTCGCGCGGCAACGCGGACTGCTGGACTGAACCGTCAGCCCTGCGCCAACCGATCGCGGATCTCCGCGCCGATGCGTCGCATTCGTTCCATGACGGACAGCAACCCGGGCGCGGACCCGTCGGTCGGCCAGTTGGCGATCGCGGCGTAGCCGACCGCTCGGCCGCCGCTGCGCACGACGCCGACGTCGGCGCGGATGCCGTCGTCCGTGCCGGTCTTGTTGACCAGCGCCGGGTGGACGTCCTCGTCGATCGTGTTGTGTGCCAGCGGGTCCTCCAGGAAGGCCGACGCCACCATCGACAGATCGGTGCTGAGCGACATCCACTCCTCGACGCGCGGCGAGATGCCCCCGTCATACAACCGGCGCAGGTAGGCGATCAGCGACGCGGCGCTGGCCCGGGAAAGCGTCGGCGGGGTGCCGGGAACCGAGAGGTCACGGGCCTCACCACTCACGTAGTCGAGCAACTCCATCGGTCCCACACCGATCGAAGCACCGTACGCAGCAACGGAATCCAGGCCGACAAGGTCCAGCAGGACGTTGGTGGCGAGGTTGTCACTGACGGCTCCGACCAGCCGGCAGGCGTCGACGACCGTGAGGTCCCGCTGGTCGAGCGTGTGCCACAGCCCGGAGTCGCGCACGAAGCGCGCACCGTCCTTCGTGACGCGGTGATCGGCGGCGAGCGCTCCGGCGTCGATCCGGCGTGCCACCTCGCCGAGCAGCAACAGCTTCCCGACCGAGGCGGTCTTCAACACCGTGTGAGGGGACTGCTCCAGCCAGGGCTGCGGATTGGGCTCGTCGAGTGGAACGACGAGCACGGACCAGTTGATGTTCATCCGAATCTCTCCTGCGAGCGTAGGTGTTCCCGCAAGCTGCTGGTCCCGTCGACGAACGAGCGGCGCACGCCCGCGGGAAGCTCACCGGCGAGGGCTCGCTCGGCCAGTTCGACGGTGCGTTGCTCGACGACGCTCACCGGGAATCCTTCCCGGGTCAGCAGATGCAGCAGCATGTCACCGAGCGTGCCGGACAGCTGCGGCAGCTCCTCGAAGAAGCGCTCGACGTAGGGACGCGTGAACTGCTGATCGGAGTGGCCGAAGAAGTTGGCGGCAACGGCGCTCAGTTCGTGGCTGTTCGGTCGGTCCGACGAGGTGAGCCGCGCCCAGGCCGCCGCCTTGGCCGCCTCGGTCGGGATGCGGGTGCGGGCAGCGATCGCGCGCAGCACACCGCTGACGGACGGGTCCTTCTCCTGCCAGGAGTCGATCTCGTCGTCATCGACCTCGCCGAGCGATGCCAGCCGCCCGATGACCGACCACCGGAACTGGTCGTCGCCCACCAGGAATTCGGGCAGGTCGCGGCCGGCCGCCCAGCCGCGCAGCAGTGACACGTCGGCGGAGGTTCTCGCGACCAGCCGCGCGGCGGTGAGCCGGCGGGAGTCACTGATGCCCTCCAGCTCGAGCACCGTGCGTCCGGTGCGGGCAATACGTTCCAGCGCGCTCGGGGTCCGGGCGGGAGAGAAGTAGCGGCCCGGCATGAACAACGACGCGAACATCGCTACGGCTTCGAGCAGCGGCTCGACCTCTTCGTGCGGCCAGGCCGCGTCGAAGACGTCGAGCGCGGTGGCGGGGTCGACCGTCCCCAGCGCCAGTCCGTTCAACAGGGCGGACCACACCACACCGCGCACGGTCGGGTCCGAGATCGCCGGCAGCTCGTCCGGGATCGACCGCTGTGCCGCCTCGTCCAACGCGCCGATCGCCCAGGTGCGGTCGGTTGCGTTGGGCACCAACAGCTTCGGCGATGCACCGAGGTCCAGACCGTGCACCCGGGTACGGTCGGCGTCGATCCGCACATCGGCCCGGCCCAGCTCGATCCCGCCACCGAAAGCGGCAACGTCCGTGACGTGCGGACGTTGCGCAGGACGGTCCGCCGGGGTGGTCCGCTCGATCGTGACGGTGTCACCGTCCACGCGCGCCGCGAGGACATCGGTGCCGGCGGTCAGCAGCCAGCCTCGGGACCAGTCGTCGAGGTCGAGGCCGCTGGCAGCGCTCATGGATTGCAGGAAGTCGTGGAGGGTGGCGTTCCCGAACTCGTGCGCTCGCAGGTAGTTCCGGACCCCCGCCAGGAACGTGTCCTCCCCCAGGTAGGCAGCGAGCTGGCGCAGTGCGGACGCGCCCTTCGGGTAGGTGATGCCGTCGAGGTTCTCCAGGGCCGCGCGAGCGTCCGGCGCGGGTGACCCGGCGATCGGGTGGGTGGACGGTGCGCGGTCGGCGGCATACCCCCAGTTCTTCCTCGTGGCCGAGAAGTCCACCCACGCCTCGGTGAATTCGGTTGCCTCCGCGGTGCACTGCTGCGCGAGGAACTCGGCGAACGACTCGTTGAGCCAGAGATCGTCCCACCACTGCATGGTGACCAGGTCGCCGAACCACATGTGCGCCATCTCGTGCACGACGACCACTGCGCGCAGCAGATGCTCGGCGCGGGATGCACGGCCGGGGAAGATGAACTCGTCGCGGAACGTGACGCAACCCGGGTTCTCCATTGCGCCCATGTTGAATTCGGGCACGAACACCTGGTCGTACTTCCCCCACGGGTAGCGGATGCCGTAGACCCGGTGGTAGTAGTCGAACCCCTGGCCGGTGACCGTGAAGATCTCGTCGGCCTGTTCGCGCAACCGCTCTGCGAGCGTCGCCCGGGCGTAGATCCCGAGCGAGATCCCGTCGTGCTCGCCGGTCTGCACGGCGAACGGGCCGGCGCAGACGGTGAAGAAGTAGGTCGCGATCGGCTTGGTCTCCGCGAAGCTGTGCAGCCCGTCCCGGGTGTCGGTGCCGGCGCCGTTGGCGATGACCCGCCAGTCCTCCGGCGCCTTCACCCGCACCCGGTACGGCGCCTTCAGATCCGGTTGCTCGAAGCAGGCGTAGATCCGGCCGGCCGACGAGGACGACGGACTGGCGTAGAGGTAGGTCCGGCCGTCCTCGGGATCGACCGTGTGCTGCATGCCCTCGCCGTCGTGGACGTAGGCCATGCTCGCCTCGACGACGAGCACGTTGTGCTCCTGCAGTCCGTCGAGCCACAGTCTGCCGTCACGGACGGCAGACTGCCCGATCACGGTGCCGTTCAACACGATCGACGTGACGTCGTGCGGGATCAGTTCGACGAAGGTCGAGGCCCCAGGGGTTCGGCAGTCGAAGGCGAGCTCGGTCCGGGATCCGAAGAGTTCGTCACCGAGGGTGAAGTCCAGGGTCACGTCGTACGACGAGACCTCGATCAGGGCCTTGCGCTCCTCTGACTCGGTGCGCAGCAGCGACATCCGGCTCAGCCTTCCGTTGCGACGGGGGTGGAGGCGGTCGCACCGAACCGCTGGTGCGCCAGCAGGGCCCGATCGAGCCGGTCCAGTGCATCCGTGAGCGATCGGCGAACGCCTGCGGTGTTGTCCGGTGACGCGATCGCCGTGCGTGCGGCGTCGGCGACGGCGGGCTCGATGACGCGATGCGGGAACGCCGCGATGACGAACTTCTCCGCCGCCATGTCGCCATACCGCTGCGGCACCTCGGGCAGCTCGGCGAAGAACCGGTCGGCGTAACCGCGCAACAGCTCGGTCGCGTCGTTCTCGCCGTAACCGTCGAAGAACCCTTCCGCCACGGCGAGCCCCTCGTAGTTGGACAGTTTCGACTCCCCGTAGAGCTGGTTCCACGCCCACGCCTTGGCCGACTCGGTCGGCAGCGCCGCCCGGGCGCGCAGCTCGGACAGGTGGCCGCTCATGCTGCTGTCCGCGGACGCGACCCGGTCGATCTGCGCACCGTCGAGATGACCCATGCTCGCCGAGCGACGGACGACGGCCCAGCCGAAGTCCTTGTCGCCCGAGGCGGCCGTCGGCCGACCTTCGTCGGCCGCCCACCGGGCCAACAGCTCGGCATCCGAGGTGGTTGCTGCGACGAGCCGTGCCGCTGCCAGGGCGGCCGGGGACGCACCGTCGACGAGTTCCAGCTTCCTGCGACCCGCGTCCCGGATCGTCGCTAGCGCAGCAGCCGAATCATGCTGCGGCACAAGACGATAGGGGTAGAACGCCCGGACCAGTCCGCCGAGGACGTCACTCAGTGAGGAGACGGTTTCGTGCGGCCAGCACACACCGAAGATCTGCACGACCCGTCGCGGATCGATCCGTCCGGTGTCGGCCCCGCCGAGGAGCGCTGACCAGATGCTGAGGCGGATCAGCGGGTCCGGCGCTGCCACCAGCGCATCCTGCACGGCGGCCAGCGACTGCTCGTCGAGCACGGTGGTCGCCCAGGTGAGGTCCGACGAGTTCGGCAACAAGAGGGCTGCGCGGGGCGTGCCGACCAGCTCCGGGACCTCGGTACGTGCCGATGCGGCGTGCAGCCGCACCGTGCCTGTCGCAACCCCACCCTCGACCGCGGCCAGATCGAGCACGTGGGAACGCGTCACCGGGTCGTCCTGCGGCGGGGTGACGACCAGTTCGGCACGGGTGATCGTGCCGTCCCGCTGCTCGACGTCCAGGCGGATGTCGTCCACTCCTGAGCTGCGCAGCCAGCCCTGCGTCCAGTCGACCAGCGACCGACCGCTCGCGTCCTCGACCGCGCCGAGGAAGTCGGTCATCGTCGCGTTGCCGAACCGGTGGTCCGACAGGTGCTTGCGTACACCGGAGAGGAACGCCTCGTCACCGACGTACGCCGCGAGCTGACGGAGCGCGGAAGCGCCCTTGGCGTAGGAGATGCCGTCGAAGTTGGTCAGCGCCGACTCCGCGTCGGGGGCGGGTGCCCCGGCGATCGGGTGCGTCGACGGGCTCCGGTCGACGCCATACCCCCAGGTCTTGCGGGTGATCCCGAAGTCGACCCAGGCCTCGTCGTACCGGGTGGCCTCTGCCGTGGTGCGGTGCGCCATGTACTCGGCGAACGACTCGTTGAGCCAGAGGTCGTCCCACCACTGCATGGTGACCAGGTCACCGAACCACATGTGCGCCATCTCGTGGGCGATCGTGTTGGCCCGGGTGAACAGCTGGGTCCGGGTGTGGGCGCCGCGGAAGACATAGGTGTCGCGCAGCGTGACGCACCCGGGGTTCTCCATCGCGCCGGCGTTGAACTCGGGGACGAAGAACTGGTCGTACTTGCCCCAGGGGTAACGGATCCCGAAGAGCTGGTGGTAGTAGTCGAAGGACTGCTTGGTGACCTCGAAGATGTCGTCGCGCTGCTCGCGCAGCCGGTCGCCGAGGGATGCCCGGACGTAGATGCCGAGTGGTATGCCGTCGTGCTCGTCGGTCTCGACGGCATACGGGCCCGCACAGACGGTCACGAAATAGGTCGCGAGCGGTGGCGTGGTGGCGAGGGTCCACTGCCCGGGGCCGGTGCGCTCGACCGCTCCGTTGCCGGCCACGACCCAGTCCTGCGGCGCACGGACCCGCACGTCGTACGGTGCCTTCAGGTCGGGCTGGTCGAAGCACGCGAAGATCGACGGGCCGGCATCCAGGAACGCCATTCCGTAGACGTAGTGCTTCCCGTCCTCCGGGTCGACCGCGCGGTGCAGGCCCTCTCCGTCCTGGCGGTACCGCATCTGCGCGACCACCCGCACGGTGTTGTCCGTGGCCAGCCCGGCGAGGTTCACCCGCCGGTCCTGCACCGACGCGGGGTCGACCGGCTCACCGTTGAGCGTGATCGAGGTGACCGACTCGGCGTCGACGTCCAGGAACGTGGACGCGCCCGGCTCTCGGCAGGTGAAACCGATGGTGACGTCGGACCCGAAGGTCTCCTCCCCCTGGTCGAGGTCGAGAGCCAGGTCGTAGCCCGTGACGTCGATCAGCGCGGCGCGCTCCTGCGCCTCGGTGCGCAACAAAGAACCCATGGATGCGAGCTTGTCACGTCGACACGGTCGAGGTGGGTCTCACCCTCTGATCTGCCGGCCGTAGGCCTGCTCCTCCAGCCGCTTCACGCGTTCGGTGGTCGGCGGGTGGGTCGACATCAGCCGCGAAACGTCCTGTGCCCTGAAGGGGTTGGCGATCATCATGTGGCTGGCGTTGACGACCTTGGGCTCCGGCGCCAGCGGGATCTGGGCCGTCCCCGCCTCGAGCTTGCGCAACGCGGACGCGAGCGCGAGCGGGTCGCCCGTGAGCTTCGAGCCGTCCTCGTCCGCGTCGTACTCGCGGGTCCGGCTGATCGCCAGCTGGATCATGCTGGCCGCCACCGGTGCGAGGAACGCCATCGCGAGCATCGCCAGCGGGTTGGGCCGGTCGTCGTCGTTGCTCCCGCCGCCGAACATGCCGAACCACATCATCATCTGTGCGATGGAGGTGATGATGCCGGCCAGTGCCGCGGCGATCGACGAGGTGAGGATGTCACGGTTGTAGACGTGCATCAGCTCGTGCCCGAGGACGCCGCGCAGCTCGCGTTCGTCCAGCAGCTCGAGGATGCCCTGGGTGCAGCACACCGCGGCGTGCTGCGGGTTGCGTCCGGTGGCGAACGCGTTGGGCGCGTCGGTCGGGGAGATGTAGAGCTGCGGCATCGGCTTGCCCGCCTTGGTCGACAGCTCACGGACGATGCGGTACATCTCCGGCGCCTGGATCTCACTGACCGGGTAGGCGCGCATCGCCTTGATGGCCAGCTTGTCGGAGTTCCAATAGCTGTATGCCGTGGTGGCTACACCGATCAGCGCGAAGATCCAGATGTAGCGCCCGCCTGCGACCAGCGCGCCGATCGCGAGCAGGACGACCCAGATGCCGCCGAACAACGCGGCCGTCTTCAGGCCGTTGTAGTGACGGTGCATACCAGGCAAACGCGCCTGACCACCTGGTTTGTTCCGGAAACCCGACGGCCGAGCCCGTCCACCGAGATGGCCGAGCCCGTCGACCTAGATGGCCGAGCCCGTCCACCGAGATGGCCGAGCCCGTCGAGGTCACCTACCGACGATCTGCAGCAACGAGTGTGGCGCGATGCTGGTGACCACCAGCGCGCAGGCCCCGATGATCACCAGCGCATGGTGCACCGGGTGCAGCCGGTCGGCCTGGTCGGGGTCCTTGCGCGCACCGAAGAGGATCCGCAGCCACCGCAGGTAGACGGCGACCCCCAGCATCGCGTTCAGCGCCGCGATCACGGCCAGCACCCACAACCGTCCACCGGCGACCGGGCCGATCGCCGCGACCTTGGCGACCAGACCGATCACCGCGGGCGGCAGGCCCATCAGGGTCAGCAGCGCGAGCGCGAGGGTCACGGCGAGCATTGGGCGGCGCCGCAACAGCCCGCCGTACGACGCGAGGCCGATCGCGTGGTCACGCCCGTCGGCGTGGGCGAGCGCCGTCACCACGGCGAACGCGACGAGCGTTGCGACGGCATACACGACCAGGTAGGCGGCGGCCGACAGGACCGCGCGCGACGACACGGTGGCGAGGGGCAGCACCACCCAGCCCGCCTGCGACACGGTCGACCAGGCGAGGAAGCGCAGCGCGTTCTTCTCCCGCAGGGCCATCACGTTGCCGAGCGTCATCGACACCGCGGACAGCACCCCGATCGCGGCGAGCGCCGAGGTGCCGAGCACTGTCACGCCGCGGAAGATGACCAGCAGCGCGGCGAGCGCGGCCGCCTTGGAGGTGACGGCGAGGAAGCCGCCGATCGGCACCGACGCACCACCGAACGCCTCCGGTGTCCAGGCGTGGAACGGTGCGAGCGACATCTTGAACGCCAGCCCCGCGATGATGAAAACGACGGCCAGCACGAGGATCCGACGCGAGTCGGCGTCACGGGACGCGTTCAGCACCGCGTTCCCGGTGAAGAGGGCCGAACCCGTGGCGGCGAACCACAGCGCGACCCCCATCGTCGTGATCGCGAAGCTCACCAGTGCGGTCATCAGCATCGAGAGGGCACCGTCGACCGCCGACCGGCGGGCGCGCAGGGCGACGAGCGCCACCGCCGGCAACGTCGCCAACTCGAGCAGCACCAGCCAGGACCCGAGGTCTCGCGCCGCGACGACACCCGTCGCGCCCGCCGTGGCCGCGAGCAGCAGCGTCGCCTGGATGGCCGCGCGTTCGGCCGGCACCCTGATCGGCAGGGCGAGCAATGCGATCACGGCACCACTCACCAGCGCGGTCAGTTGGAGGCCGACCCCGACGTGGTCGACCGAGTAGAGGCAGACGCCGGTCGGCAGGCACAGCGTTTCGCGCGGGTTGTCCGCGGACGGCAACGCACCGGGCACCGCGGCGGCGGCGCCGGCGAGCAGCAGGATCGCGGTGAGCGCCCAGTGCACCCGGCCGAGCCGGGGCAGCAGCGCATCCAGCAGGAGCAGGAACACGCTGCCGACGGCCGGGATCAGCACCGGGGCCAGCAACCACCAGTCGTAGGTCAGCTTCATCGGCCGGCCACCGCCATCAGGTGGGTCACCGCGTCGGAGGTGGCGTGCAGCAGCACGATCGGTATGACGCCCAGCGCGACCGTGGCGGCGCCCAGCACGGCGGTCACGATCCACTCGTTGCCGCGCGCGTCACCCGCGGGTTCGGGTGCCGGCGGCAGGCCGCCCTGGGCCGACCCCTGCCAGACCACCCACAGCACGCGCAACGCGTAGCCGGCCGCGAGCACCGCGCCGACCGACGCGCCGGCCGCCAGCACGTGGAACCAGCCGTCCGGCAGATCGCCGCCGGCGTTCCAGGCGCCGAAGATCGCCAGCACCTCGCCCCAGAAGCCGGCGAGACCGGGCAGCCCCATCGACGCGGCGAAACCGATCACCAGCACCAGGCTGAGCCGCGGTGAGACGTCCCGCAGCGACCGCCGCACGGTGTCCAGGTCGTCGTCCCCCCAGCGGTGCTTGAGCCCGCCGACGACGGCGAACAGCAGTGCCGAGATCACGCCGTGCGCGATGTTGGCGTAGAGGGCGGCCTGCAGTCCGATCGTGGTGCCGCTCATCATCCCGAGCAGCACGAAACCCATGTGCGCCACCGACGACCAGGCGATCAGTCGTTTCAGGCTGCGCTCCACGAGGCAGACCAGCCCGCCCCAGATGATCCCGATGACCGCCAGCGTCCCGATGTATGGCGCCAGCCGGTGCACGCCCTCCGGCAACGGCGCGAGGACGAGACGCACCACGCCATACGTGCCCATCTTCAGTAGCACCGCCGCGAGCAGCATCGACCCGGCGGTCGGGGCGACGGTGTGCGCCCGCGGCAGCCAGGAGTGCAGCGGCCACATCGGCACCTTGATGCCCAGACCGATCAGCAGGATGAGGGCGACGGCGGTCTGACCGCTCGCCGGCAGCGGATGCGCCGCGATGCCGGCCAGGTCGCTGGTGCCGGCGGCGAAGGTCATCGCCAGGATGCCGATCAGCATCAGCGTCGACCCGAGGACGGTGTAGAGCACGAACGTGTATGCCGCATGGGCCCGCTCGCGGGCGTCCCGACGGTCGCCGAAGCGGCCGATCAGCACCCACATCGGGACCAGCACGACCTCGAACGCGAGGAAGAAGCTGATCGCGTCCTGCACCAGGAAGGTGGCGATGCCACCGCCGATGACCAGTAGCAGGCAGCCGAAGAAGGTCGCCGGGGTGCCACCCGCCGGCTGCTCGTGACGCGCGTGGAGCACCACGAGCACGCCGATCGCCGCGGTCATCAGCAGCAGCGGCACGCTGATGCCGTCGACGGCGAGGTGCAGGCGCATCCCGATCTCGGGCACCCACTGCCGGTTGAGCACCGGACGGTCCTTGGCGATCAGCACCGACGCGACCAGCGAGACGAGCGTCGCCAGCAGCGACACGATGTATGCCGTGTGCCGGCTCACCGAGCGGACGCTGCGGTCGCCGGTCACGAGTGCGAGTCCCGCGACGATGGGTGCGAGCGGTGCGGCGAGGAGTGCGGCTACCACAGCACCACCCCCATCAGGCCGACGACGACCAGACCCACGGACACCGCCACCAGCCCGCTGGTGGGCCGGCGGTCGTGCAGGCGGGCGGATCGTCGCGCGATCCCGGCGGACACCCGCGGCAGCGCCTGGACGCCACGGTCCAGCAGGGCTTCGACACGGGTCACCGCGTGCGCGAGGGCGATCACCGGCCGGACGCTGGCGACGTAGAGGCGGTCGACGTCGAATCCGCGGGACGCCGACGCCCGCACCAGCACCGGGATCCGGGCCGCGGCATCGCCATACACCGTGCCGACCGACATCATCCGCACCAGCAGCGCGACCGCGCCCATCAGCAGCAGCGACGCGACGATCAGCCAGGCGTTCGGGTGCTGCCAGTCGACGTCGAGCATCGGTGTCGCCACGAGCGCGCCGCCGACGAGGGAGAGGATGGACAGCAGCTGCAGGCCGAAGCGTGCACCACCGCCGGGCTGCTGGTCGACGAACGGTTCGTCGTCCTCCTCGACCTGGACGGGCAGTGGCTCGGTGTGGTCCAGCGGGCGGCCGTGCTGGTCGACCTGGGGCAGGTCGGTCAGCATCTCGACGATGCCGACGTCCGCCACGTGGTAGCTGTCCTCGACGGCCTTGCGGACCTGCACCCGTTGGGAACCGGTGCGGTGGATGAGGATCAACCACATCCGCATGCTGTATGCCGCGGTCAGCAGCACGACGCACACCAGCGCGGCGAACGCGATCCGCGCGCTCAGGTCGCCGTCGATGCCGGCGCGTGCGGCCGCGTCGACGATCAGGTCCTTGGAGACGAAGCCGACGAACGGTGGGACGCCGGCCAGGGCGAGCAGGCCGATGCCCACCATCGTCCGGCAGGCCGGGTGCTTGCTCAGCGCGCCGGAGAGCCGCTCCACCGTCGTGCCGCTGACCAACACCGACAGCCAGCCGATCATGAGGAACAGCAGCGCCTTGAACATCGCGTGGGACAGCAGGTGTGCGATGCCCAGGTCGGCACCGTCGGGTCGGGTCACCACGGCGAGGCCGAGCAGCATCAGCGCCACCTGGGACACGGTCGACCAGGCGAGCAGCCGCTTCAGGTCGTGCTGCAGGAAGGCCAGGATGCCGGCCCCGACCATCGAGACGGAGGCGACGATCGTGAGCACCACGCGTGCCGTGTCGGAGAGTTCGAGCAGCGTGACCAGCTTGCCGAGGACAACGGTGCCGGCGGCGACCATGGTCGCGGCGTGGATCAGCGCGGACGCAGGTGTCGGACCCTCCATGGCGTCCGGCAGCCAGTCCTGGAAGGGCACCTGGGCGGACTTGCCGGCGACGGCGCAGATCAGGCAGAGCAGCGCCGCGGTGAGCGCGGTGTGGTGCTCGGCTCCGGCGTGGGTCCAGTGTGCGACGACCGTGTGGATGCGCGTGCTGTGCGCGCCGAGGGACAGGATCGCCAGCCCGATGACCAGTGGGGTGTCGGCGATGCGGGTGACCATGAAGGCCTTGTATGCCGCCCGCCGCGCCTTCGGTCGTTCCGACTCGTGACCGATCAGCAGGTAGGAGCACCAGCCCATCAGCTCCCAGCCGATCAGGGTCAGCAGCATGTCCCCGGACAACACCACCAGCTGCATGGCGGCGGTGAAAAGGCCGACACCGGCGGCGAACTGGCGGTACCGCGGGTCGCTGTAGAGATACCAGCGGGTGAAGATCTGCACCACCCACGAGACCAGTCCGACGGCAACGGCGACGAGCACGGACAGCCGGTCGACCTGCAGGTGCAGCGGGATGCTGAAGCCGGGCCCGACCGGCAGGTCCCCGACCGTCTCCGGGCCGGCGACCGCTCCTCCCCGGACCTGTTGGGCCAGCAGGATGATCGGGGCGAGGAGCCCGAGGAAGCTGAGGGCCGAGGCGACGACGAACGCCTGCGTGCTCTTGCGCGTGAACAGGATGATGAGCACCGGTATGGCGGCAGGTAGCAGCACGACCAGGTGACTCGGCTGGACCGGGAGGTCCAGCGCCAGGGTCGTGGTGTCGAGGCGGCCGTCGGCGAGGATCACTCGCGCTCACCCGCCTGCGCCATGTCGATGTTCCCGCGGGACCGGAAGATCGCGAGGATCACCCCGAGCGCGACGGCGATCTCCGCCGCGGCGATGGTGATGACGAAGATCGTCATGATCTGCCCGGCCCGCATCGTGTCACTGGTCAGCGACCCGACGGTCACGAAGAGCAGGCCGGCCGCGGCGAGCATCAACTCGACGCCGATCAACACCAGGATCGCGTTGCGGCGGGCGAGCACACCGTAGAGACCGATGCCGAAGAGCAGCCCGACGACCACCATCGGCGGCGCGGAGTGGATCACCGCATCTTCCCCTCGGTCGCGCCGCGGCGCCCGATCGGCAGCCGGGCCAGGGCCAGCGCGGCGACCAGCGCCACCAGCAGCAGCGCGGACAGCAGCTCGAACGGCCAGACCCAGCTGCCGAACAGCCGGGTGGCCAGCAGGTGCGTGCCGCCGCCGTTGATGCGCTGCCTGCTGTTGCCGAATGCGCCGACCAGCACCGCGGAGAGCAGCGCGGCCGTCGCCGCACCGACGACGAGTGCCGCCGCACGCTGGACCAGGGAGGTGTCGTGCTCGTGGCTGCGACCGATCGGCGCCCGGGTGAGCATCAGCGCGAAGAGGACGAGCACGACCACCGCACCGACATACACGAGCAGCTGCACCAGCGCGACGAATTCGGCACCGAGCACCAGGTAACAACCGCACAGGGCAGCCAGGCTGACGATCAGCCAGAGTGCGGAGTGGACCAGGTGTTTGGTGCTGACGGCGAGCAGCGCCGATGCCACGCTGATCGCCCCGGCGATGGTGAAGAGGACGTCGTAGGTCGTCATCCGGCCGCCTCGCCCGGTGACACACCGTCCGCGTCGGGCGCCGCACCGGGGTCGATCGGCTCCGGCGGCGGCACCGTGCGCATCCACTCCCCCAGTTTCTCCTTCTCGTGCAACAGGTTCCGGATGTCGCCGTCGGCATACTCGAACTCGGGGCTCCAGAACAACGCGTCGAAGGGGCACACCTCGATGCAGATCCCGCAGTACATGCACAGGCTGAAGTCGATCGCGAAACGATCCAGCATGTTGTGCTGGCGGGCGCGTCCGCCCTCCGGGCCGGGCGGGACGGTCTCCTTGTGCGAGTCGATGTAGATGCACCAGTCGGGGCACTCCCGGGCACAGAGCATGCAGGAGGTGCAGTTCTCCTCCAGCAGCGCGATGACCCCGCGACTGCGGTCGGGCAGGTCGGGTTGCACGTGCGGGTACTGCTGGGTGGGTGCGTGCGTGACCATGGTGCGGGCGGTTGTCGCCATACCCTTGGCCAGCCCGGTCAGGAACTTGGACATTATGAAGTCACCACCACTCCGACTGCTGTGATTGCCAACTGCAGCAACGCGATCGGGACCAGCCCCAGCCAGGCGACCCGTTGCAGCTGGTCCTCCCGCAGCCGCGGCCAGGCGACCCGGATCCAGATGATGACGAAGGCGAAGATGCCGCCCTTGATCAGCATCCAGAGCCAGCCGAGCGAGTCGGAGAACGGGCCGGCCCAGGCGCCGAGCCACAGCGCCGCGAGCAGGAAGGACATGACGACGATGCCGGCGTATTCGGCGAGCAGGAAGAGCGCGAAGCGCAGACCGGTGTATTCGGTGTAGGGCCCCATCACCAGCTCGGAGTCGGCGACCGGCATGTCGAACGGCGGGCGTTGCAGCTCCGCGGTCGCCGCGACGAGGAAGACGATGGCGCCCGGCAGTTGCCAGATGAGCCACCACGGGTTCCAGGCCTGCGCGATGCCGACCATGGACAGCGATCCGGCGGCGATCGCGAACGACGCGCAGACCAGGATCAGCGGGAGTTCGTAGGACACCAGCTGGGCCGCGGTGCGCATGCCACCGAGCAGCGAGTACTTGTTGCCGCTGGACCAGCCCGCCATCAGCGTCCCGAGGGTGCCGATGCCGCTGACCGCCAGCAGCCAGACGAGGCCGCCGGGGACGTTGGCGCCGAAGAAGTCCGAGCCGAACGGGATGACCGCGAGCGCCAGCAGGTAGGACACGATGCCGAGCGCCGGTGCCAGCCGGAAGACGCTCTTGTCCGCGGCGAGCGGGACGACGTCCTCCTTCTGGACGAACTTCACCCCGTCGGCGATGAGCTGCGCCCAGCCGTGGAAGCCGCCCGCCTCCATCGGGCCGAGCCGCCCCTGCATGTGCGCCATCACCTTGTGCTCGGTCTGGCCGACGACCAACGGCAGCACCAGGAAGGCGGCCAGCACACACACCGACCGGATGACGATCTCGACGTATTCGTTCATCTACCGCGGACCCCAGCTCTCGTCGGGGACACCGGGCGGTTGCAGGCGACGCCGCGGCGCGCGGGCGGGCTTGCCGTCGGTGCCGCCACCGCCGGGCTCCTTGGCACCGGGCCACGGCTTGCTCGCGCGGGCGGTGAGGACGAACGACTTGCGCAACGGGTTACCGTCGAAAGCGTCGGGCAGCAACAGTTTTCGCAGTTTCCCGCCGATCGGGTCGGTGAAGCCGTCGAAGCCGATGCCGAACATCTCGAAGGTCTCACGCTCGTGCCAGGCTGCGCCGGACCAGAGCCCGGTGCAGCTGGGCAGCGTCGCACCGTCGTCGATGCGCGTGTGCACCAGGACCTCGCGCAGCGCGCCGGCGGTGACGTCGTAGAGGTGGACGACGACGTCGAAGCCCGGGTCGGCCTCGGCGTCGGTCTCGTCCACCGCGGTCAGGAAGTCGAAGAAGGTGAAACCTTCGTCGCGTTGCTGCTCGAGGACGTCGAGCCACTCGGTGGGATCACAGCTGACAGAGGGGACTTCGTATGACGTGTCGGTCACGACTCCCCTTCCCCGGGCGGAGCCACCAATGGGCGGCTCACCTCGGCGGCGGTGACCTTGCGACCGGCGTTCGCGCCCAGCTTGGCGCGCAACCCCTTGCTCTGCAGCTTCTCGGCGGCGATCTGCTCCTGCAGCACGCGGATGCCGTGCAGCAGGCCTTCCGGGCGCGGCGGGCAACCGGGCACGTAGACGTCGACCGGGATCAGCTGGTCGACACCCTTAGTCACGCAGTAGGAGTCCCAGTAGGGCCCGCCGGAGTTGCTGCAGGCGCCGAAGCTGATGACGTACTTGGGTTCTGGCATCTGGTCGTAGAGCCGACGGACCGCGGGCGCCATCTTGTCGGTGACCGTGCCCGACACCACCATCAGGTCGGCCTGCCGGGGCCCGGGTGCGAAGGGGATGACACCGAGCCGGATGAAGTCGTGGCGCGCCATGGATGCCGCGATGAATTCGATGGCGCAGCAGGCCAGGCCGAAGTTGAAGACCCACAGCGAGTAGCGGCGGCCCCAGTTGAGCACCACCCGCATCGGCTTGGGCGCCACTTGTTGCGCCAGCCCGACCTTGGGCATGGGCAGGTCGGTGGTCATGACCTATCGCTCCAGGTGAGCAGGCCGCGGCGGGCGGCGTGCAGCAGGCCGACGAGCACGACGGCGATGAAGATCGCCATCTCGACCAGGCTGGCGACACCCAGGTGGTGGTCGCGCAACACCAGCGCCCACGGGAAGAGGTAGACCGCGTCGACGGCGAAGACGACATACAAGAAGGCGTAGGTGATGTACCGGAAGTGGGTCTGTGCCCAGCCACCGGCGACCGGGTCGACGCCGGACTCGTAGGTCGCGAGCTTGGTGAGCGCGGGCGCGCGGGGTGCCAGGAGCCGCCGCGACATCATGGCAGCGCCGAACAGCACCGCGCCGGCGACACCGACGCCGAGCAGCACCAAGTAACCGGTCACTCCCGAGGACACCACGGCAGCCTAACGAGCGGACGCCTCACGATGGGGAAGGCGCTCCCAGATTGGACGGTTCGGGACCCTCAACCGATCAGATCACGCGGAGGTACGGCGACCACCTGCACTCGCCACAGGTTCGACGGGCTCGATTCTGGCTTCCGCGATCTTCCGCACGGCATCCGAGATCGGACGGCCGGTCACGGCTGAGCGATCCACCATTGCTCGAGCCGCCGCCTTCTGGGCCCGGGTCACGAACACTCGCTTACCGGTCATCGTCACCTCCGTCGTTGTCCATGTCCAAGAGTACGTCCGCGGCTGTGGACGGCCGTGGGTCGATCAATGCTCACTCGAACAGTGCGTTCAGCTCCGCCCAGGTGTGCGCGCCTTCCAGCCCGGTGTAGGTTCCCTCGTCCAGCAACTCGCGGGCTGCTCGCTCGACGTGGCCGAAGACCGCTGCGGCCAGCGAGGACCCCGCCGACACGCGTCGCGCGCCGGCCGCCTTGAGCTGTGCGATGGGTGGAGCGGACGGGCCGGTCAGGATGTTGACCGGCGCGTCGATGGCGGCGGTGAGCCGTGACACGGTCTCCAGGTCGGTGACCCCCGGGACGAAGATCCCGCTCGCGCCCGCCTCGAGGTAGGCCGCTGCCCGGGCGACCGTGTCGTCGAAGTCGGCTGCACCCAGCAGGTAGCCGTCGGTGCGTGCGTTGAGGTAGAGATCGATGCCGGCCGCATCGGCTGCGTCGCGCACGACCCGCACCCGAGCGGCCGCCTCCTCGACCGGGCGAAGGCCGCGGTCGAACGCGTCCTCGAGGTTGACGCCGACCGCCCCGGCTTCGATCACCAGCCGCGTCGTCTCCGCGAGATCCGCTGCGCTGTCGCCGAATCCGCCCTCGATGTCACAGGAGACCGGGACGCTCGACACAGCGATGATGCGGCGCAGGTGCTCGAGCATCAGGTTGCGGTCGAGCACGTTGCCGTCCCGGGTGCCGAGCGACCACGCGACGGCCGCACTCGACGTCGCCAGTGCCGGGGCGCCCGCCTGCTGGATGATCCGGGCGGACGCTGCGTCCCAGCAGTTCGGTAACACCAGGAGGTCGTCGTGGAGGGCGCGGAAGGTGGCGGCGAGCTCGGTCTGTGTCATGGCTTCCACGCTAGATGAGGGGCACCGTCGAGCACTCGCGAGTTTCCGCCATCGACGCAGCTGCGCGGCGCGGTCACGGGGCGCCGCGACGGCCGTGCGTACGTGGTGCGTCATACCCTCCGGGTGGCGGGACCATCTCGGCGCGAACCCCGAGCAGTCGCACCGGTCGGTCGTCGGACAGCCCCCGGTAGAGGGCGAAAGCGGTGTCGGCGATGGCCTCGGCCGCAAAGGTGGGCTCGGGCAGCTTGCGCACCCGGGTGAAGGTGAAGAAGGGTGCGAAGCGGATCTTCAGATGCACCCGTTGGCACTGGCGCCCCTCGGCCCGTATGTCGGACTCGACCTGGGTCGCGAGCTCTCCCAGGGCAGTGCGGATCTCGTCCTGGGTCACCAGGTCCTGCTGGTACGTGGTCTCCCGGCCGTGTGCCCGCGCGACCCACGGCGTGTCGTCGACGACCGCGCTCCCGGCACCGCGGCCGAGCCGGCCGATGTGCGGACCGGTGTTCGGCCCGAACTCGGCTGCGAGCAGGTCGTCCGGGGCGGCCGCGAGGTCGTTGACGGTGCGGATGTCGTGTGTTTCCAGTCGTTTCGCCGTCTGGGTGCCGATGCCCCACAACGCTTTCACCGGCCGCTCGCCCATCACATCCAGCCAGTTGTCGCGGGTCAGCTGGAACACGCCGCGCGGCTTGCCGAGGTCGGTGGCGACCTTCGCCCGGACCTTGGTGTCACCGATGCCGACGCTGCAGTCGAGCCCGGTCGCGTCGAGCACTGCCGCTTGCACCGCACGCGCGGTCGCGACGGGGTCGTCCGCCTGCAGCCCCACGAACGCCTCGTCCCAGCCGAGCACCTCCACGACCGCACCCGGGAAGTCTCGCAAGGTCTGCATGACGCGGGCCGAAACCGCCTCGTACACCGGGAAATCCACCGGGAGGAAGATCGCGTCGGGGCATCTCTTCACGGCGATCTTGAGGGGCATGCCGGACCGGATACCGAACTCCCGCGCCTCGTAGGAGGCGGTCGACACCACGGCCCGCTCGGTCGGGTCGCCGCGGCCACCGACCACGACCGGCTTGCCGGCCAGCTCGGGGCGACGCTGGATCTCGACGGCAGCAAGGAACTGGTCCATGTCGACGTGCAGGACCCAGGCCGTCATACCGCTCACCTCGCTGGGGACCAGCATGCCCGACGAGCAGGCCGGGGTGGTCAGGCCATGCCGGTGCCGGCGACCTGACGGGTGGTTACGTTGATCCGGTTGAAGAGATTGGTCGTGGAGATCCACAGGACCAGGGCCGCGAGGGCCTTCTCGTCATACCGGTCGGCAACCTCGTCCCACACCGCATCGGGCACCGGGTCGAGACTGTCGGCGATGCGGGTCATGTGCTCGGCCAGCAACAGCGCGGCTCGCTCGTCGTCGGTGAAGTACGGCGCATCGCGCCAGCCGGCGAGGGTCATCAGCCGCTCGTCGCTCTCCCCCGCCTTGCGGGCGGAGCGCATACCGTAGTTGAGACACCACGAGCAGCCGTTGATCTGGCTGACACGCAGGTGCACGAGCTCCAGCGTCTCGTCCGGAACGCCTTGCCCGTGAACGGCGTTGACGACGGCGAGGATGCCCTTGGTGGCGGACTCGTCGAGTAGACCGGCCGGGTTCGTCATACGGGGTTCCATGGTGATGAGCTCCTTGAATGTGTGATTGCAGGGTCATCACAGGTGACGTACGCCGACAGGAGAATGTGACACGTGAACGACAACGAATTTCTGGCTCGCGATTTCGACGCCGAGCGGACTCGGCTGCGGGCAGTGGCCTACCGGATCCTCGGAACGTATGGCGATGCCGATGACGCGGTCCAGGAGACGTGGCTGCGACTGGACCGCACCGACCGGTCGTCGATCGACAACCTGCGGGCCTGGCTGACCACGGTGGTCTCGCGAGTGTGTCTGGACATGCTGCGATCGCGCAGCGCACGACGCGAGGACGAGTTGACCGAGGACGATCAGGCCCTCACCGGGCCGAGCGACGGGCCGGAGGCACTTGCGGTCCAGGATGATTCGGTCAACGACGCCGTGCTCGTGGTGCTGGACAGGTTGGGCCCGGCGGAGCGCCTGGCGTTCGTACTGCACGATCTGTTCAGCGTGCCGTTCGAGCAGATCGCTGCGGTGCTCGAACGCTCCCCCGACGCGACACGGCAGTTGGCCTCCCGGGCGCGCCGGCGGGTGCGCGATGCCGACGTCCCGAAGGCGCGTGCGCGACAGCGCGAGGCCGTTGCGGCCTTCCTGCGCGCATCCCGCGAGGGTGACCTCGCCACGTTGTTGACGGTGCTCGATCCGCAGATCGAGTTGCGCGCCGACCGGGTCGCGGTCGCGGCAGCAGCGGTGGCTCCCGGCGGGGCACCGGAGATCGACCACCGGCTGCGTGGCGCACAGGCCGTCGCGGCCGCGTTCCAAGGCCGGGCGCAGGGTGCCGAGCTGGCACTCATCGACGGGGTCGTCGGGGCCGTCTACGCGCCGGGCGGGACGGTCGTGTCTGCCATCGCGGCCCGGGTCCGCGACGGGCGCGTCGTCGGCCTCGACGTGTGCGCTGATCGGGAGACCATCGCCCTGATGCGGATCGAGGTGCTCGGCAAACCCTGAGTCCCGATGCCATGCCCCCGCGAGGCCCAGTGGCCCTGCGAGGGTTGTCCCATGACCTCTCACTGGCCGTTCGACGAGCTTGCCATCCGCAGCCGGGATCTCGCGTTGCGCCCGGTGCGCGACCAGGACGTCCCCTCGCTCCTCGCGGTGTTCCCGGACGACTTCGACCTCGACCCGGGTTTTCCGCCGCTGCCCGGCCTGCCGCCGGCCACGGATCGCGAACGCCGGCTCGTCCAGAGCATCTGGCGCCACCGCGGCTGCTGGTCGGTCGACGACTGGGCGCTCGACTTCGGTGTATGGCGGGACGGTGCACCGATCGGCATACAGACCCTCGAAGGGACGAGGTTCCGGACGGACCGAACGGTCGACACCGCATCCTGGATCGCGAAAGCCTTCCGCGGCAGCGGTTTCGGCAGGCAGGCGCGGGCATCCGTGCTCACCTTTGCGTTCGAGTGCCTCGACGCGCAGCGGGCCGTCACCTCGGCAGTGACGACCAACCAGGCGTCTTTGGGAGTGAGCAGGCGTCTCGGCTATCGGGATGCGGGCATGCGGCCGCACGACACGGGTGCCGGCATCGTGGAGCTGCAGCATCTGGTCCTGACTCGCGACGAGTGGCGTCACAGTGATGCCCGGATCCCGTCCGAGATCAACGGGTTCGACACCTGCCGGCCCTTTTTCGGGCCGACCTGACCTGCCGCCGTGACAGGCTGCCACACCTGGACTCAGCACCGAAGGATGCGCTCAAGACCTATCTGCAGGGGTGCACGCGATGCGCTCGTGTGGAAGCTGGACGGTCTGTCCGAGCGAGGCATGCGATTTGCCCCGTACACCGACCGGCACGAATCTGCTCGGCCTAGTCAAGCGTGCGCGCAACACGGAGTTGCTCTACTTCGGGCCGCCGTCCGGGCGCGAGTGGCCGACTCCGGACGACTCGTCGCAACGGACCAGGGAACAGCCAGGTTCATCCTTGACCCTGATCGAAAATGCGCCATGGCTGCGAACTGTCGTGTCGTACGAGTTCGAAGGACCACGGCTGGTCGGGCATGCTCGCGTGGACGCCCTGGAAATTGTTCAAGGTGGCGGTTTTGTCCACTTCGACGGTCTGTTCCCAGGCCGTCAGGTCGGAGTTGTACTGATCCTTGGCTGCCCTGCGGCCGGGTACCACCGGGTCAACCCGGTTGATCGTGAGGCCCTGCATGTTCGGGGCGTGCAGGCTCGCCCACCCCGCTCCGAATCCGCCGTCACTGTCGAGTTCCATGTGCGCGCACGTATCGAAGTCACGATCATTCATCGCCCGCACGTACGTCTGCACGACAACCGCTGGTGACGCGCGGGCTGTCGGAAAGGGGACGTGCGCACGGGGCTTTCCCCACAACCAGAGACCGCCGACCGGCACGACGAGTACGAGCACAATCGCCGACACGACCCCCTGGTACCACCGCATGGGCCAAGTATGCCCGGACCTTCGTTCTACCGGAACGAATCGAGCGAGCCTTACGCGAGGCGGGGAGGTCGCGGACTCGTCACCGCCGACCTGGGCGATCGCGCCGCAAGCGGCCACCGAACTCGGCTGGACCGAGGTGCGCGGCACCACTGCCAAGGTCGCACGAGGGTCTGCGATCATCGGCGCACTGATCGCGGTCGTCGTCGTGGTGCTGGTCGTGGCGCTCGTCGTCCTGCTGTGACCCGAGCACGGCACGACCTCCCGGCAGCCGCCTTTCACCGGTCAGTCCGCTGGGCGAGTGACGTAACGGTGACCGGACGGGCTGGTCCACGTGCAGATACCGTCAGGGGTCATCGAAACAGACCAGCCGCCTTCGTGTTTCGCCCTGTGATGATGACGACATAGGGATTGCAGGTTGCTCGCAGCGGTCGGGCCATCGGGCCATCGGATGACGTGGTCGACGTCGTCGAGCCGGGCCGGCCGGGTGCAGCCCGGGAATCGACAATGCTCGTCCCGCGTGACCACGAACCGTCGCAGACGTGCACCCGGGCGATAGGTCACATCCGATGTCTCCACGGTTGCCCCGGTCTTCGCATCCACCAGTGCACGCGTGAGTCTCACACCGAGTGTTCGGCACAGTTGAGAAAGCGCACCGGCGGGTATGACGCCGAACCCTTCGACGACCGCGTCGCCGATCCGGTAGTCGGTCGGCGGTGATCCGGCCTCAGCGGCTCGTGCCCTCGCCCGGCGGCGACGGGTCGCCGTCGCGACCGGCCCGTGATCCCACCGCTGCCGGCGATCACCACTGCCAGGAGTCAGGTCGACCCGGACACGCGGCGCGAGCGGCGTGTCCACCGTGGTGAGAATGTCGAAGCTCTCAGCCACGCTGAGCCGCAGCCACTCCTCGAGCCGTGGCTCGACGAAGGATCGGGACAACCATTCCGACTCGCTACCGGGCTCGCACGACAACCCTCCCGTCATACCGATCATTGCTGCCAGGCCCGCGACAGCGCTGTGACCGTCGAAGACCCGGGGCGCGAAGAAACCGGGCGCATCGGCACGGTCTGCGGTCGTGCCGCTCTGCTCCGGCAGGATGGGGAGTTGCACGACGCACGTGGTGCTGACGGACACGTTGCCGAGCATGAGGTCGACGAACGCGTCCACGCGGCACTCATCGAGGCACTTGTCGGTGGTCGTGTCCTCGTGCAGGTGCCGCGCCAACTCGTCGATGCCTGCCATGATGCGCACCGCGTCCTCGGTCGGGAGGACGGCATGGAACGCGCTGAGTCCCGGCTCGTGGTGTGGCGAGACCCGCACTCCTTTCGCCGCCACACGACTCTTGCGCGCTGACTCCTGGGCGTCCGCCGGCGCCAGGTCGGCGAGCAGTCGTCGGGTGCGGCGGACGAGTTTGGTGGACGTCAACGGGATCGGCTCAGCCGACTCATCATCGGCCTCGCCTGGCGCCTCCCCCGTCGCTTGCGCGTCGTCGATCACGGAGAGCAACTCGTCCTCGACATCGTGCGCGACCTTCGGGCTCACTCCGCACAAGGCGTCCGAGATGATGGTCAGTTTGCGGGGGTCGAGCGATCCCTTCTCCGCGAGCGCGAACAAGGCCGGCGTGTGCTTCATCCCATCGATCGCATCCGTCAGTCGGTTGGTCGTCTGCCGGTCCGACCAACCCAGTCGAGCGCCGAGCTCCTGCGGCAACCATTCGTCGGCATACTTCCCGATGGAACGCCGAACCTCTCGCGGACGCCCGCCAGGCTCCACGATCTCCTCGATCGCGGCGACTTGTGCCAGCCGAACGGACTGTGCCGCCCAGGTGGAATTTTGCACTTGCTGACACGCCACGACCTGGTCGATCAACTCCTCGCGAGACGAACCCACGGTCCCGGCCCTCGCCTTGTCCGCAGCCTCACGGACGAGTGCATGAGCAGTCGCAATCAGCGCGTCGACCGATGCGCCGGCGATGTCATCACCGGCGACCAGGAGCTGCTGTTTCGACATGCCCTAATCATATCTATGTTCGAGTTCAAAGGCAAGGTTGAGATGACATTTTTTCCTTATCTATCAACGGTTTTCACGTTGCAAGCATCGGCACACCGAGTGCTGAAAGTATATACGTGAACGCCGACATCGGACGACCTGGAAGAGTGATCACATGACATCGACCTGGCCGTTCGACGGACTCTCCCTCACCGGGCCGGAACTGGTGCTCCGACCTGTCCGCGACGCGGACCTCCCGCGCCTCATCAAGGTGTTTCCCGACGACTTCGACCTCGACCCGAGCTTCCCTCCGCTGGATGGAGTGCCCCCGGCGCAGGACCGTGCGCGTCGCCTTGTCCAGAGCATCTGGCGCCATCGCGGCAGGGGCTTCGGCATACACGCCCGGGCTGTCGCGCTGTCCTTCGCCTTCGAATCGCTCGGCACCCGGCAGGCGATCACCTCTGCAGTCATGAGCAACCACGCGTCGCTCGGAGTGAGCCGTCATCTCGGCTACCGGGACACCGGAGTCCGATCGCACGACACCGGCGCCGGCATCATCGACCTGCAGCACCTCGCGTTGACCCACGACGACTGGGCGGGCAGCGACGCCCGCGCACACGTCGGGATCCGCGGCTTCGAGGAGTACCGACCGTTCTTCGGCTTGCACTGACCTCCGATTTGACGATGCTCTCGGGAACAAAACCACCCCCTGCAGCCTTGAGTGGATAAGACTCAACTTTCGCTGCGGCGCGAGTCGCCCGTCGGCCCAGGCCGGCGAGCCGCTCGGGTCGCCATACGACTCCAGGAGAGCGATGACCCAAACACACGAGCTGCCGGTGCTCTTTCTGCACGACCAGGTGGCTTTGCCCGGCATGACGCTGCCCATCGAGCTCGACGACGAGGCCCGCGCGGCCGTCGACGCGGCCCGTGCTGCCGGCGGCGAACAGTTGCTGCTCGCGCCGCGCATCGACGACACCTACCCGACGGTCGGTGCGGTCGCCTCGATCGAGCAGGTGGGCCGGATGCCGGGCGGCGCACCTGCCGCAGTGCTGCGTGCCACCGACCGCGCCCGGATCGGCCGCGGTGTGGCCGGACCCGGCGCCGCCCTGTGGGTGGAAGCCGAGGTGATCGAGCCCGGCGCGCCGACCGAGCGCACCCGCGAACTCGCAACCGACTACAAACGACTCGTGGTCGCGACGCTCAAGCGCCGCAACGCCTGGCAGGTGATCGACCACGTCGAGTCCACCACCGATCCGCACGCGCTGGCCGACCTGGCCGGGTGGGCGTCATACCTCTCCCCTCAGCAGCGGGTGCAGTTGCTGGAGGAGACCGACATCGACAAGCGGCTGGAGGTCCTGATCACGTGGACCGGCGATCACCTTGCCGAACAAGAGGTTTCGGACAAGATCGCGACCGACGTCCGCGAAGGCATGGACAAGAGCCAGCGGGAGTTCCTGCTGCGGCAGCAGCTGGAGGCGATCCGGAAGGAGCTCGGCGAGAACGAGCCCGAGGGCGCCGACGACTACCGTTCGCGCGTCGAGGCCGCCGACCTGCCGGACGAGGTCCGGGAGGCCGCGCTGCGCGAGGTCGGCAAGCTGGAGCGTTCCAGCGAGCAGAGCCCGGAGGGTGGCTGGATCCGCACCTGGCTCGACACCGTCCTCGAACTGCCTTGGAACCACAAGACATCCGACCGCACCGACATCACCGCAGCCCGTGAGGTGTTGGACGCCGACCACCACGGCCTGGACGATGTGAAGGATCGCATCGTCGAATACCTCGCCGTGCGCGGCCGCCGTGCCGAGCGTGGTCTGGAGGTCGTCGGCGGCCGTGGCTCGGGCGCGGTCCTCGCGCTCGTCGGCCCGCCCGGTGTCGGCAAGACCTCACTCGGTGAGAGCGTTGCCCGTGCGCTGGACCGGTCGTTCGTGCGCGTTGCCCTCGGTGGTGTGCGTGACGAGGCCGAGATCCGTGGTCACCGGCGGACGTATGTCGGGGCGCTTCCCGGCCGCATCGTGCGTGCCATCAAGGAGGCCGGCTCGATGAACCCGGTCGTCCTGCTCGACGAGATCGACAAGGTCGGCTCCGACTTCCGCGGCGACCCGGCTGCCGCGTTGCTCGAGGTGCTGGACCCGGCGCAGAACCACACGTTCCGCGACCACTACCTCGAGCTCGACCTCGACCTGTCCGACGTGGTCTTCATCGCCACGGCGAACACCCTCGAGACCATCCCCAGTGCACTGCTGGACCGGATGGAGCTGGTCGCCCTCGATGGCTACACCGAGGACGACAAGGTCGCCATCGCCTCGACGCACCTGCTGCCCCGGCAGCTGGAGCGTGCTGCGCTGACGAGCGACGAGGTCACCATCGATGACGCCGCATTGCGTGAAATGGCAGGCGATTACACCCGAGAGGCCGGTGTGCGGCAGATGGAGCGGATGATCGGCAAGATCCTGCGCAAGGTGGCCACCAACCTCGCAACGGACAAGGCCGAGGCGCCGGTCCTGGTGTCGGTCGATGACCTCAAGGACTACCTGGGTCGGCCGCGCTTCACTCCCGAATCGGCAGAGCGGACAGCGGTGCCCGGTGTCGCCACCGGACTCGCGGTGACCGGCATGGGCGGTGACGTCCTCTTCATCGAGGCGGCCAAGCCCAGCACGGCGAAGCTGCAGACCGCCTCAGCCGAAGGTGATTCCGGGCCGCGCCTCACCCTCACCGGTCAACTCGGTGACGTGATGAAGGAGTCGGCACAGATCGCACTGTCCTACCTGCGGTCGCACGGCTCCGAGCACGACGTCGACGTGTCGGCGTTGTCCGGTCCGATCCACCTGCACGTCCCAGCGGGCGCGACACCGAAGGACGGCCCGTCCGCCGGTGTCACCATGGTGACCGCGTTCGCATCGTTGGCGACCGGCCGCCCGGTCCGCAGCGACGTCGGTATGACGGGTGAGGTGACGCTGAACGGACGGGTCCTGCCGATCGGTGGCGTGAAGCAGAAACTGCTCGCCGCCCAGCGTGCCGGCCTGACGACGGTGTTCATCCCGCAGCGCAACGAGCCGGACCTGGACGACGTACCGGACGAGGTGAAGAACGCGCTCGACATACACCCGGTGAGTGACGTGGCGCAGATCCTTGAGCTGGCGTTCGAGCAGGCGGCCCACAGCGCACCCGGAGCGCAGGACGCACCCGGAGCGCACGGGGCCGCCTGACACCCGACCCACGCACCCCTCTTGCCGAGAGGACACAAAACGCCTCGACAGGACACGAAAAACGGGGCCCACGAGCCGTTATGTCGCGGTTTTCTGGGCCTCTCGGGGTGTTTCTGGGCCTCTCGGCGCAGGGGCGCTAGGTGGCTGGTGTTGAACAGCTGCGTGTGGGTGAGGATGGTCGGCTGGGGTAGATGAGGTCACCGCGTGGGGCTGAGGCTGGCCGAGCGCGGCTGGTCGCCGGGCGGGACTGATGACGCTGGCCAGTCGAGTACGCCGGCTTGAGGGCGGATATGACGGCCAGGTAAGGGGTTTCGAGTCTGATCCTGGTGTTATCAGGCGGTCGCTGCCCATCCTTGACCGGTCGTGAACGTCACGGCGAGCACACTCAGGCGTACGAGGTTGACCGCGGCGGCCAGCAGGGAGAAGTCAGCGGCAACCTTCGTCGTGCCGCGGACCCGTGCCCTGCGCCCGCCGTGCTTGCGGCGCATCAGGTGCCCGATCTTGCGTTCGACCTTCGGGCGGGTAGCCCGGTAGTCGGCCACCCATCCCGGGTCCTGTTGCCGCCCGCGGGCATCGGTCAGCTGCCGTTCATAGGCGCCGACCTTGATGGTGCGGCCCTTCGCGGAGGTAGTGCACTGCTCCCGTAGCGGGCACTCGGCACACGCCGCCCCGAAACGTGCCGTGCCGGCACCACCCTTCCCGCGCCGGATCGGCGAGACTTGCCCCGCCGGGCAGGTCACCGTGTCAGCGTCCAAGTCCACCTCGAACTCGTCCTTGGCGAACAGGCCACCAGTATTGGACGGCGACTGGGTCTTGCACTTGTCATCGATCCCGGCAGCCTCCAGCAAGTCGTGGATCGGCCCAGTCCCGTACGCGTTATCCCCATACACGCCATGCTCATCCGCGTCGCCGTGATCGCCGGCATCGTGATCGTCGGTGTCGAGGAGATCAGCGATCAGGTCTTGTGCGGCCGCGGCATCACCGGTGTTGCCCGGGGTCACGCCGGTAGCGGTGATGATCTCACTGTCCGGGTCGAGGCCCAGGTGCCCCTTGTACCCGTCGAAGGAGCGTGCGGCGGTCTTGTGCCCGTGCCGGGCCTGCGGGTCGACCGTGGAGATCACCCGATCCTTGGCGACCCGCCGCGCGATCGCGAACACCCCGTCAGCGTCTTGTTCCAGGTCCTGCCCCAGCACGGTGGCCAGCAACTGCCCCGCCGCGGCCACCGGTTCACTGACCGTCCGCCCCTCCAACACGGCCAGGGCGGCCACCCCGTCCCGAGCCAACTCATCGACCAACACCGCCCGGGCGACCTGGTCGTCCCAGTCACAGGCCGGTTTCCCCGCGCCCACGTAGTCATCATCACGGGCCAGCACGTCCCGGACCCGCGCCCCCAACTGCGCATCACACGCCTTGAGCAGCCCACGGATCGCCGACCGGATCAACGTGACCGTGTCCATCGTGGCGACCGCGTCATACAACGGGGTGGAGTCCAGCACCCGTTTACGCCCGACCAGTCCGGCAGCCTTGGCCACCTGCAGCACGGCATCGAAGATCCGGTCCGGCGCATCCGAGGCGGCCAGCCGGGCCCGCATATCAACCAGCACCGTGTGCACGAATCCCGGGTAATCGAAGTCCAGCCCGCCCGCCGCGTACTTCCACCGGGCGTCGAACGCGAACCGGTCGACCGCTTCCCGGTCACTGCACCCCTCGAAACGTTGCAACACCATCACCACCGCCACGATCATCGGCGGTACCGACCGGCGACCAACATCGGTGAACAAGTCCGCGAACATCTCGTCCGGGAACAACCGGTGGCACTGCCGGTGCAACAACCCGTAGATCGAGTCTTCGCCGATCCGCGGCTCGCAGAACGCGGTCGTCGAACGGAACAAATCAGCCTGGCTCGGAGTCACTCCCAACGTCACAGGCCAATCCTCCCGAACCCAGCACCAAGCAACACGGACCGCCACGCCACGAAAAACACCAGCGACCTAGGCGTCAGCTGCGGGTGTCCGCTGCCAGAAGACCAACCTGTTCCCGAACGGGTCGGCGATGGTCATCGTGTCGCCCCAGGGGTTGTGCTGGATGCCGGGTCGCGCGTTGCGGTGCCGCTTCGCGAGCAGCTTCGCGTGGTAGTCCGCCAGATCCTGCTCGACGATCAGCACGCCCGAGCCGGGTGTCGCGTCGCCGTGGTGCTCCGACAGGTGGAGCGCCGCGGCGCCGCGCGTCACCTGCGCGTAGACGGGCAGGTCGGGCTCGTACTGTTGGTCCCACTCCCACTCGAACTCCAGGAACTCGCAGTAGAACTCGCGAGCGAGGCGATGGTCGAAGACCCGCAGGATCGGCACGACCAGCTGCTCGTGAGCGGTCTCCGTCTCGGCCGAGTTCGGCCGGCCGAGCGCTGCGAACGTGTTCCAGTCGCGGAATCCGGCCGCATGTGCGGCCGCCTCCAGCACCTGGGAATGACTGACCGGTCCTCCACGCAACTCACGCGCGAGCCGCTTGGCTTCTTCTATGGTGATCACGAATGACCTTCCGGCGCGGTGTATTCCGGGTCCTGCGTTGCCGGCCCGCACCTGAGGGTTCGGATCAGCGAGAGTATGTCGCCCGGCGGTTCACCATCAAGGCAGGAGGCGGGTCCACCGGTCACCCAGGACCAGCGTACTGCGCTCCGGCGCCGCGGCAGCGCTGGTTCGCAGGTCCCGCGCCGGATCCATCAGATCGATCGTCTGCAGGATCCAGAACGCCGCGAAGAGTGCGAGCAACGCGATCTCCACCCCCAACATCGCGTAGTCCCAGGATGCCCGCACCACCGCGAACCCGACCGCAGCGCAACCCATTCCGATCAGCACCACCCAGTAGGCCCGGTCGAAACGGGTACGGCTCGGCCCGGCCCGGCGCGCGAGGACCCGCACGCCCCAGTCGGTGTTCAGCGCAACGACCCCGGCGAACGGCAGGAAGGTGAACGCCGCGGCCAGCATGTGCGCGTGTGCAGCGAACGCGGCGCGGTCCGCGGCCAGCCAGACCGCACCGATCAGCCAGGCCAGGCCGACCGACACCAGGCCGATGACGCTCCACACGGACAACGGCTCGTGCCGGCGCAGCCGACGCCAGGCGTAGCCGAGCACGACCAGGTATCCGACACCCAGCACCGCCAGATAGGTGGTCGCGTTGTTGGTGATCGCCGCCACGTCCGGAGTGCGGCCCTGCTCCGGGGTCGGCACGAAGGCGACCATCGGGGCACTGATCCCGGCGAGGTTGAGGCACACGTTCTCCGCGTCGGTGTAACCGTGCAGGGCGACCAGGCAGACGCCCACGCTGGACAGCACACCGATGAAGACCGGCCCGGCCGGCGTGTAGTAGTAGGCGCTGATCGACGTCTGCCAGCCGCCGCGGACGGTTTCGACCACCACCGAGACCGTCAGTGCCAGCAACAGCGCCAGCAGGCAGGACCGCAGGTAACGGTAGGTGGTCACCTCGGTATTGGTGTCGCGATTGTGCTCCATGACATCAAGGAGTGTCCGGACTCGCGGTTTGATGCACTCCCCGACAACGCGAGCGCGCCCCCGGACGGCATCCATCACGTACCCGTTCTAGCGTTGGATCATGACCGACAAGCACAGCTGGACGTCACCGACGACCTCGGACATCCGCGAGCTGCTGGAGGGCGCGCGGACGGTCGCGGTGGTCGGTGCCTCCGACAACCCCACGCGCCCCAGCTACGA
Source organism: Flexivirga oryzae (assembly GCF_014190805.1). Lineage (NCBI taxonomy): Bacteria > Bacillati > Actinomycetota > Actinomycetes > Micrococcales > Dermacoccaceae > Flexivirga > Flexivirga oryzae. The sequence continues at coordinate 40,291 of NZ_JACHVQ010000007.1, forward strand.
CGTGTCGTCATACCTGGTGAGCCAGACCGACTACGAGGTGTGGTTCGTCAATCCGAACCTGACGACTCTGCTCGGTAAACCGGTCTTCCCCAGTCTCGCCGCACTGCCCGAGGCACCTGACCTCGTGGACGTCTTCCGCCGGCGCAGCGAGTTGGCCAACGTCGCCGAGCAAGCGGTCGCCGCGAAGGCCGGGACGTTGTGGTTCCAGCTCGGGCTGTATGACGAAGCCGTTGCCGGCACGGCAACGGCCGCCGGGCTCACCGTGGTGATGGACCGCTGCCTCCGGGTGCAGCATTCCTGGCTGATCGGGCCGCATCGCTAGTCAGCTCGTCGCGCGCCGGGTCGATGAGGTCGACGGACTGCAGCACCCAGAACGCCGCGAACAGCACGAGGACGCCGATCTCGAGGCCGAGGAGCGCGTAGGCCCACGTGTGCAGCACCCCGAAAACAATTGCCACACAGAACATCCCGGCGAGTACGACCCAGTACGCGCGACCGAAGCGCGTTCGACTCGGCACCGGCTCTCGGGCGATCACGCGTACACCCCAGTCGGTGTTCAACGCGACGACGAACACGAACGGCAACAGGGTGAAGGTGGCCGCGAGCGTGTGCGCCCGGGCAACGAACGAACTGCGATCGCTCAGCAGCCACACCACACCCACCAGCCAGGCGAGCGCGACGGATCCGAGACCGATCCTGCTCCAGACCGACACCGTCCCTCCGCGCCGCACGCGACGCCAGACGAACGCCAGCACGACCAGGTAGCCCACGGCGAGCACGCTCAGATAGGTCGCCGCGTTGTTCGTGATCGCGGCGACATCCGGCGACTCGCCGCGTTCCGGGCTCGGGACGAACGCCACCATCGGCGCGCTGATCCCGGCCAGGTTGAGGCAGACGTTCTCCGCGTCGGTGAAACCCTGCAGGGCGACCAGACAGACCCCGACACTGGCCATCACCGCGACGAAGACCGGGCCGGCCGGGGTGTAGTAGTACGCGCTGATCGATGCCTGCCACCCGTCGCTCACGGTCTCGATCCCGATGGCGATCGCCAGCGCGAGCAACAGGGCCAGCAGGCCGAGCCGCACGTAACGGTACGTCGTCACCTCGGGCTTCATGGCACGAGCATCAGTTGGTACCAGCGGGTGTCGACCCAGTGGTCGAACTTCCAGCCGACCTCCCGCAGGGTGCCGACCGACTCGAAGCCGAGTGCTTCGTGCAGCGCGCACGACGCGGGGTTCGGCTCGGCGACGACAGCCATGACGGTGTGTATGCCGTCGGCGCGCAGCAGATCGAGCAGGTGCGTGTAGGTCAGTCTCCCCATCCCGCGACCCACGGCCCCGTCCGCGAGGTAGATCGACGTCTCGCGGGTGCGCAGATAGGCCGGGCGGGGCCGGAAGGGTCCGGAGAAGGCGAAGCCCACGACGGTGCCGGCCTCCTCGACCACGATCGTGTGGTCACCCGGCGCCGTGCTGTCCAGCTTCGCCTGCCAGTACGCGGCCGGCGGGTCGTCGGTGTCGAACGTGGCGACGGTCTCCCGCACCGACTGGCCGTAGATCGCCCGGATCGCCGGCAGGTCGGCCGCCGTCGCGACCCGGATGGCCATGGACATCACGTCACGCCGTCCATGCGATCGGCAGTCGCTTGACGCCGCGCTGGAAGTTCGAGCGGAGGTATGCCGGCTCACCGGCGAGTTGTATGTCGCTGGTGCGCGTCAACACCTCCCGGAACAGCAGTGCCATCTGCACTCGCGCGAAGTGCGCGCCGACGCAGACGTGCGGGCCGTGCCCGAAGACCCGGTGGTTGTTGGGTTTCCGGTCGATGAGCAGTTCGTCGGGGTGGTCGAAGACGGCCGGGTCCCGGTTGGCCGCGAGGTAGGAGACGACCACCTTGTCGCCCGACCGGACAGCGGTGCCGCCGAGCGATGTGTCGCGACTCGCGGTGCGCCGGAACGTCATGACGGGTGTCCACCAGCGCAACAACTCGTCGACCGCCGTCGGGATGAGCGACGGGTCCTCGCGCAGCGCCCGCATCGCCTCCGGGTTGGTGAGCAGCGCGATCATCGCTCCGGGCAATCCGTTGCGCAGCGTCTCGTTGCCGGCAACGGCGAAGAGCCAGAACATGTTCTCGAACTCCTCGACCGACAACCGGTCGCCGTCCTCCTCCCGCTGGGCCAGCAGGATCGACATCACGTCGTCGCCCGGCGCGGCCCGCTTCGCATCGCCGAGCAGGTGCGCGTAGCGGTAGAGGTCCGGCATACCGTCGCGGCCGCGCGGATCCGGCATTCGCCCCGACGCGTCGGGTGACGGACGCAAGGAGACCGCTTCCTGTGCGAGCGAGGTCCCTTGTCCCGGGTCGAAACTCGCTGAGCTCGCGTAGTCGGCGTCGAGGAAGCCGATCACCCGATTGGACCAGTCGAACATCAGCCACCGATCCTCGGTCGGCACCCCGAGGATGTCGGCGAGTGTGAGGAGTGGCAGGTCCGCCGCGACATCCTTGGCGAAATCGCACTCGCGCGGCCCGGCCAGCATCCGGTCCACGATGCCTTTCGCGTGCCCCGCGATCCGCTCCTCCAGCGCCCGGACCGCGCGTGGCGTGAACGACGCGGCGATCAGCTTCCGGAGCCGGGTGTGCTCCGGCGGGTCCATGTTGAGCATCATCCGGCGCACGTACGCCAGGTCCCGGGGCGTGGCCGGGTCGTGGATCTGGGTGCCGCCGAGCGCCGAGGAGAACGTCGCCGCATCACGCACCACCTCGGTCACCAGTGCATGGTCGAGCACCAGGTGATAGCCGGAACCCCTTGGTAGCCCGCGAAGTTCAGGCTCATCCACCCAGTGCACGGGACCCCGCGCACGCAGCTGTTCGATGAGGCCGAAAGGGACACCCCGCGTGTAGGTGTCCGGATCGTGCAGCGCGGCGGTGTCGGAGGTCGTCATTCGTCCGAGGGCACCTCGCCGAGCGCGCTGTCGAGGTGCGTCATGAAGACGTCCGGTGATTCATACATCGGGTAGTGCCCGGCGTCGTCGATGACGTCCATCCGCGCACCGGGGAAGAGCTGCAGCCACGTCGCCTCGCACGTCTGCGGCCCGAGCGCGGCGTCCCGTGCCCCGGTGATCACCCGCAGCGGCACCTGCACGGCGGGCACCTCCTCGTGGAAGTCGGTCTTGCCCCACGACGGCAGGTAGGCGCCGAACGCGTCTCGGCGCGAGTTGTCGACCGAGAAACGCACCAGCTGCTGGACCCACTCGTCCGGATGGACGTTGCCGGTCGTGAAACCGATGATCGCGGCCCGGTTCTCGTCGTTGACGGCGGCGCCGTCGAACAGCGCCCACGAGTCATCGTCGAAGGGCACGCCGGTCGGCGGCACCGGCGAGATGCCGACCAGGCCGGTCACACGCTCCGGCGCGTCGGCGAAGGTGCGCATCATTGCCGAACCACCCATCGAGTGGCCGATCAATGCGTAGTGTTCCCAGCCCAGTTCGTCGGCGAGCTCCCGGGCGTCGGCGCTGATCTCGGCCAGGCTGTAGTCACCGGTCTCGTCCTTGCGGCTCCCGTAACCGCGATAGTCCAGGAACGCGACCGTGTAGCGATCGCCGTCGATCCGCAGCGGCAGTTCACCCCAGCCCTGTGCAGAGCCGAACCACCCGTGCAGGGCGATCACTGTGACCGGGCCGGAGCCCACGAGGACGTGTCCGATGCTCATCCGCCGACAATAATCCGTCGCGAACGTTCCCGCCGCCCGTCTAGCGTGACTTGTATGGCGACCGACGTGACCGTGCGCAGAGCCAGAGCCGATGACGCCGAAGCCGTCGCGGCGCTGCGCCGGACGGTCTTCCCGTACAAAGTGATGTCGGCCGAGATGCTGCGACACGCCATCACCTCCGAGCACCCCGGCGAGGAACGCCTGGCACTCGTCGCGGAGCGCACCGACCGGATCGTCGGCTGGGGCAAGGCCGGCCTGAACGTGTGGACCAGCGCATCCGGACACAGCAGCCTCGCGGTCTTCGTACATCCGGACCATCGCGGGGACGGCATCGGCAGCACGCTCTGCACACGTCTGCACCAGCACCTGCGCGACGCCGGCGCGCAGCGCGTCCAGGTCTTCGCACTGCAGGACAGCGGTGAGTTCGCCCGGCACCGCGGTTACGAACCCACCCGTACCATGCACTACGCCGGTGTCCGGCTGGAAGACCTCCCGCCCGGACCCACACCTCCGGCGGGCGTCGAGCTCCACACGTATGCCGAAGTGGATCCACGGTCCGTCTACGCCGCCGAGATGCTCGCTGCCTCCGACGAACCGGGTGACGCGCCGCTCGATTCGATGGATTACGACCAGTGGCTCACCGACTTCTGGAACGATCCCGCGATCGACAGAAACCTCAGTGTCGCAGCGGTTTCCGGCGATGAGGTGCTGTCCTTCACGATCGCCGAGACGGACGGGGACCGGTTGTGGTCCGCCTTCAGCGGCACCGTCCCGCCGCAGCGTGGCCGCGGCCTGTCGAAGCTCGTCAAGTCCGCGTCCCTCCACCGGGCGCACGCGAACGGCGTCGTGTCGGCATACACCTCCAACGACGACCGGAACGGCCCGATGCTCGCAGTCAACGACTGGCTCGGTTACCGCCGGGTCGCCACCGAGCTCGGACTCGCGCGGGACTTGTGACCGGTCGCCTCACGCCACCCGGCGACCCGGACGAATGCAGTAGGCGATGTAGAGGTGCGCCGCGATCGCCGGCAGCAGCAGCACGAGCCAGAGCTCACCGTGGTGATAGCCGATCAGCAGGCCACTGATCATGCACAGCCACAACGCGATGCCGACGCGGATCGGGAACATCGCCCTGGCGTGCTCACGCTCCCACCGGCTCGGAACCCGAGCAGCCAGTTGCCGCAGTCGTTCCCGCAGGCCGTGCTGCGCCAGATCGACGAGCTCCCCTGTCCTCGGCCGATCCTCACCGCCGGAGCCATGGATCAACACGGTGATCATCTCCTCCTCGTGCTGCGCACGGAACGATGCCGGATAGAACCGCAACCAGCGGCGATAACTGCGCTCCAACGGGCTCCGGTCGGTCATGACGTCGCTCCTCCCGGCCGCAGCCGGCGGAGCGCGACCCGTGCGTTGGCTCGCAGTCGCTCCGCCTCATGGCCGAGCCGCTCACGGCCGTCGTGGGTGATCGAGTAATAGCGGCGCAACCGTCCCTCGACGACCTCTTCGCGGTCCGGGTGGATCAGGCCTTCATCGGCGAGGCGATCGAGCGCGGCGTAGAGGGTCCCCGCCTTCAGCCGGACGCGGCCGGTGGAGATCTGCTCGACGTCGCTGATGATGCCGTAGCCGTGCTGGCTGCCGCCGGCGAGCGCGGTCAGGATTAGGAAGCTGACCTCGTGCATCGCGCGCTTCTTACCCATGCCACCAGTATATACAGTTGAAATGTATATACAAGAGAGTTGTCCACCTTGTCACGTTTCGCCCGCATCGTTCGTCGTACCGTGAGAAAGAGCCTCGATCCGAAGGAGCACACATGGAACCGCGGATGAAGATCGCGAACGTCGTACCGGAGGCGTACGACGCCGTTCTCGGCCTGGAGAAGTACGCTTCCGCGCATGTCGACCCCACCCTCTACGAACTGGTCAAGCTGCGGGCATCGATGATCAACGGCTGCGGCTTCTGCATCGACATGCACAGCCACGACGCGCTCAAGGCCGGCGAGACACCGCAACGACTCTTCGAGCTGATGGCCTGGCGGGAGGTGGACTGCTTCACCGACAAGGAGCGCGCGGCGCTCGCGCTGGTCGATCAGGTCACCCGGCTCGACGAGGGCGGCGTCAGCGACGAGGTGTGGGACGAGGCCAACGCGCAGTTCACCGAGGAGGAGGTTGCCAACCTGTTGGTGGCGATTGCGACCATCAATGTGTGGAACCGAGTCGCGATACCGACCAGAATGCAGCCGCCCAAGCGGTGACCCCCGCCGAGTGCACGGCCCAGACCCCCGATCACACGGAGGCCTGGGCCGCCGCACGTGGTCGGATGCTCGCACACGCCTACCGGATGCTCGGCTCTCCTGGCAGGAGGACTACGTCGGCTCGTGGATCGCCGAGCCGGTCGCGTCCGATCGGCTACCCGAGGACGCCGCAGTGGATCGGGATCTGTTGTCATTGGCGGCGATTCAGCTCCTCGAACGTCTGACCCCGCCGGAGCGTGCGACGTACGTGCTGCGCACCGGGTTCGCCTACTCGTTCCGTGAGATCGGCTCGGTCATCGATCACACCGAGGCAGCCTGCCGTCAGCTCTTCCGTCGTGCCACGACGCGCATCGGCTCCGATGCACGTTTCGACACCGACGCCGCAACGCACACCCGGCTGCTGCGCGCCCTGCTGGCCGCAGCGCGCAACGGCGCGATGCGCGAACTGGAGACCCTGCTCGCGGACGACGCCGTGCTGTGGAGCGACGGCGGCGGCAAGGTCCGGTCCGCGCTCAACCCGATCCACGGCGCCGCGAAGGTGGCCCGCTTCGTCGCCGGCGTGACGCACCCCGACACACCGGCCGCCGTCATCGAGCTCAACGGCCTGCCCGCACTGCTGTTCCGCCCGGACGGCCTGCCACGGATCGTCACGCTGGTGGTGCGGGACGGCCGGGTCGACGAGCTGCTCCTCGTCGGCAACCCGGACAAGCTCGGCGCAGTGCCACAGCCGTAGTTTCACGGACCGGACGGTCGACCCAAACTTCGAGCCGACTCGATATATAAGTCAGTGTTATGACTTGCCACCCCAAGGCAATGGGCGCTGATCAGGCGCGTAGATTTGGGGGTAGTCAGCGAAGCCGGGAGAAGTAGTGAGCAACCTCAAACAGATCAACAGTGTCGTCGTGCGCTTCGCCGGAGACTCCGGCGACGGCATGCAGTTGACCGGTGACCGATTCACCAGCGACTCGGCCGTGCTCGGCAACGACCTGTCGACGCTGCCCAACTTTCCCGCCGAGATCCGGGCGCCCCAGGGGACGCTCCCCGGCGTCTCCAGCTTCCAGGTGCACTTCGCCGACCACGACGCGCTCACCCCGGGCGATGCTCCCGACGTGCTGGTCGCGATGAACCCCGCCGCGTTGAAGGCCAACCTCGGGGACCTGCCGCGCGGATCCACGATCATCGTCAACACCGACGAGTTCTCCAAGCGCAACCTGTCCAAGGTCGGCTACGCGTCCAGCCCGCTCGACGACGACTCGCTCGAGGCGTGGCAGGTCCACGCAGTCCCGCTCACCTCGATCACGGTCGAGGCGCTGGCCGACTTCGACCTGGGCCGCAAGGACAAGGAACGCGCGAAGAACATGTTCGCGCTCGGCCTGCTCTCCTGGATGTACACCCGTCCGCTGGACGGCACCTACGCGTTCCTGCGCGCCAAGTTCGCCGGCCAGCCCGACATCCTCGAGGCGAACCTCACGGCGCTGCGCGCCGGTCATGCGTATGGCGAGACCACCGAAGCCTTCTCCGTGCAGTACGCCGTCGCCCCGGCGCCGATGGAGCCGGGGACCTACCGCAACATCACCGGAAACGTCGCAACGGCATACGGCCTGGTGACCGCGGCACACCGTGCGAAGCTCCCGCTCGTGCTGGGCAGCTACCCCATCACTCCCGCCTCCGATCTGCTGCACAACCTGTCGCGCATGAAGCACTTCGGCGTGACCACGATCCAGGCCGAGGACGAGATCGCCGCCGTCGGCGCCGCCCTGGGCGCGTCCTTCGGCGGCTCGATCGGTGTCACCACCACGAGCGGCCCGGGACTCGCCCTGAAGTCCGAGACGATCGGCCTCGGCGTCGCGCTGGAACTCCCGCTGGTGGTCATCGACGTCCAGCGTGGCGGACCGTCGACCGGCCTGCCCACCAAGACCGAGCAGGCCGACCTCCTGCAGGCCATGTTCGGCCGGAACGGCGAGTCACCCGTCGCGGTCATCGCAGCGAGTTCCCCGGCGGACTGCTTCAACGCCGCGGCCGACGCAGTGCGCATCGCGACCACCTACCGGACGCCGGTGATCCTGCTCACCGACGGCTACCTCGCCAACGGCTCGCAGCCCTGGCGGTTGCCGACGTCGGCCGATGACCTGCCCGAGGTGACCGTCGAGTTCGCCACCGAGCCGGACGCCACTGACGCCAAGGGCAATCCGGTCTTCCACCCCTACCTGCGGGACGAGAAGACCCTGGCCCGGCCGTGGGCCGTCCCCGGCACGCCCGGCCTGGAGCACCGCGTCGGCGGCATCGAGAAGGCGGACGGCAGCGGCAACATCAGCTACGACCCGGCCAACCACGACCACATGGTCCGCACCCGGCAGGCCAAGATCGACGGCATCGCGGTGCCCGACGTCGTGGTGGACGACCCCACGGGAGACGCGAAACTCCTCGTCCTGGGCTGGGGCTCGACCTACGGGCCGATCGCGGCCGGTGTCCGGCTGGCCCGCGCGACCGGTGCCCGGATCGCCCGCGCACACCTGCGCAACCTGGCACCGTTCCCGGCCAACCTCGGCGAGGTGTTGCGCTCCTACGACCGGGTCCTGTTGCCGGAGATGAACCTCGGTCAGCTCGCGTTGCTGCTGCGCGGCAAGTACCTGGTCGACATACGAAGCCACAACGCGGTGCGCGGATTGCCTTTCACCGCAGTCGAAATCGCCACCGTCATCGGTGAGCAACTGGAAGACCTCGGGGAAGGGGCCAACGCATGAGCACCACCGACCTCAACACACCACGGACGAGCGGCATCGTCGGCGTTCCGCTGCTCGCCGACGGCGAGAAGCAGACCAAGCGGGACTTCACCTCCGACCAGGAGGTGCGCTGGTGCCCCGGCTGCGGCGACTACATCATCCTCAACGCGGTCCAGAGCTTCCTGCCCGAGCTCGGGCTGCGCCGGGAGAACATCGTCTTCATCTCCGGCATCGGCTGCTCGAGCCGATTCCCCTACTACCTCGACACCTACGGCATGCACTCCATCCACGGCCGCGCGCCGGCGATCGCCACCGGACTGGCGACGAGCCGGCCGGATCTGTCGGTCTGGGTCGTCACCGGTGACGGTGACGCGCTGTCGATCGGCGGCAACCACCTGATCCACGCACTGAGGCGCAACGTCAACCTGAAGATCCTGCTGTTCAACAACAAGATCTACGGCCTCACCAAGGGGCAGTACTCCCCCACCTCCGAAGTCGGCGCGGTGACCAAGTCAACACCCCTCGGGTCCGTCGACCAGCCGTTCAACCCAGTGTCGCTAGCTCTCGGTGCAGAGGCGAGTTTCGTTGCGCGCACGATGGATTCGGATCGCAAGCACCTGACAGACGTGCTGCGGGCAGCCGCCCAGCACCGCGGCTCGGCACTGGTCGAGATCTACCAGAACTGCCCCATCTTCAACGACGGCGCCTTCGACGTGCTGAAGGACGCCGACGAGAGCAGGGCGCGGGTGCTGCGACTGGTCGACGGCGAGCCGGTGCGCGCCGGCGAGGGCGACAACGCACGGGTCGTCATCCGCAATGCGGCCGGCGACCTCGAGCTGGTGCCCGAGTCCGCCGCCGAGCCCGACCGGATCGTCACCCACGACGCGGCCGCGGCCAACCCGGCTGCGGCGTTCGCGCTGTCCCGCTTCGACGGCCCGGAGATGACCAACGTCCCGATGGGCATCTTCCGCAACGTCGAGCGACCCACCTACGACGACGGGGTGCGCGCGCAGGTCGAGGCTGCGTCGCCGAACGGACCCGCCACCGACGAGGAACTGCTCGCCTTGCTGCACGGCGGCGACACCTGGGCAGTGGACGGCTGAGGCCCGGGCACGACGCCGCGCTCGAACTCGTCACGAGTGGGGAATGCGTACCAGCGCACGGCGAACTCACGGGTTCCCTCGGCAGGCACCTGGTGCAGCATCCCGTAGCGCAGGACGAGATCGAGGTACTCGCGGTCGAACCTGCGCAGCTCGCGCTCGGTGAGCCACATCGACGAACGGCTGCCCTTGGCCCACTCACCGAACTCGTGGTGCCGTGCGGCGGCCCAGGCGAAGAGCTCCAGCTCCTGGTGCAGCTTCTCGTCGTAGAACGCTTCGAGCGTGCGCCGATCGGCTTCGCCCAGACCGGCCGGCGACGGCCGCTCGAAGGACACCGGCAGCTGCCGCCAGCGGCCGTCCGCGAGCCGACGCACCTGCCGCACGTTCGCCGCCTCGCCCAGGGATGCCGTAACCGCGTGCGGCGTGAGTCCGGTCCGGGTGGCGATCGCGCCCGTGTCCAGTGGCCCGTCGGCGAGCGCCGTCATCACGCGTGCGACCGTGCTGTCCCGCTGGGCCCGGACGTCGCCCGCCGTCAGGACGTGGCGCGCCATACCCCCGGACAGCATCTGTCTGCCGAAGGCGAGAAGCACTGCAGCCAGCGGGATCTCGACGAGCGCCGCTGAGGCGACCGAGGCCCAGACGGCGGCGGATCCCCAGTCGAGCACGATGTCGAACCACGCATCGCACAGCAGGAGCGCTGCTGTCGCCGTCATCACCGGTGCCGCCATCGGGTGGCGCCGCCCGCCGAGCCAGAGTGCACAGCCGAAGAGCAGGAACAGCGCGAGGTCGAAACCAACCCAGGCCGCCCGCCAGGCATCGGCCCGGTGGTCGGTGGGCAGCGTCGTGCCGAGGTAGGCGGTCCACGGCAGCAGGACGGCAGCGCATGTCGCGCACAGGACGAGCAGCCCGCGTCGGATCATGGTTCGACGGTAGGTCTCGGGCGACCGTCGGGCACTCGGGGAAAGCCTGGATCGGTCACCCATTTCGGGCCCAGGTCAATACAGCGACACTTCATGGTCCGCAAGAAACTTTCGCTGGTGCTTTTGTATCCCTCCTGCGACAGTGAGAGGATGGCAGCCGTGCAGACCACCCGACCGGAGACTTCGTCGCCGAAGTCGTCCCCGGTCGGTGGCAACGGTGCGGCCTACGGCCTCCTCGCCTATCTCATCTGGGGTGCCTTCCCGCTCTACTTCGACGCACTGAAGCCGGCCGGCGCCTGGGAGGTGCTGGCGCACCGGATCCTCTGGACGCTCGTCGTGTGCCTGATCGCGCTCGCAGCCACCCGCAACCTGGGCTTCCTGCACCGTCTCGTGTCCGACCGGCGCCAGCTGGGCGCGACCACCGTCGCGGGCCTGCTGATCGCGGTCAATTGGGGGGTCTACATCGAGGCGGTCGACTCCGGGCACACCGTGGAGGCGGCGCTCGGCTACTTCCTCAACCCGTTGGTCACGGTGGCGCTCGGCGTGGTCGTGCTGCACGAACGGCTGCGCGTCCTGCAATGGGTCGCCGTCGGCGTCGGTGCGCTCGCCTGCGTCTACCTGGCGATCGACTACGGCCGCCCGCCGTGGATCTCGGTGGTGCTCGCGCTGTCGTTCGCCAGCTACGGGTTCATGAAGAAGCGCATCGGCGGCTCGCTCACCGCGATCGAGAGCCTGTCCGCCGAGAGCGTGGCCCTCACACCGATCGCCCTCGTCATACTCGTCGGCGTCGGTATGACGGGCAACGCCACCTTCACCTCGCACGGCAGCGGCCACTTCCTGCTGCTGCTGTGCGCCGGCATCGTGACCGCCGTGCCGCTACTGCTCTTCGCCGCCGCAGCAAGCCGGGTGCCGCTGGTGACGATCGGACTGCTGCAGTTCATCACGCCGATCCTGCAACTGCTGTGTGGCGTCCTGCTGCTCGGCGAGCACATGCCGATCTCCCGGTGGATCGGCTTCGCGATCGTGTGGGTCGCACTGATCCTGCTGACGTTCGACTCGCTCACCGCGAGCACACGCGCGCGACGGCTGGCCCGGGCCGCCGAGAACTGCGCGATCTGACGCGGCCCGGGCCGGCCAACGGGTTCATCCCGTTTCGGAGCCCCGGTATGCCGGGATGAGCTCCTGCCAGTGCGCGTGCCAGGCGGGCGACGGGCGATCCTGCGACCAGCCGTCCGGATGTGCCGTGTCGCCGGAGGCCAGCGATCGGCCGAGGTCCTCCAGGTGCACCTGCCAGCCCGCACCATGGAAGGGCAACTCCTCCACCGGGATACCGCGGTCCTCAACGACCAGGCGGGTTCTCGGTCCTTCGTCGGTGAGCCAGGCTTCGAGTTGGCCCTCCTCCGCCGTGCCCGGGTCGGAGGTCAACAGCAGGTGGTGCGGTGCATCGCAGGCATCGATCCGCACCGGTGCGCTCCACGTGCTGGTGAAGGTCGCGTGGATGGTCTCGCCCACCCGCAACTCACCCGACACCTGGGCGATCCACCGGGCGAGTCGCTCCGGCGAGGTACAGGCATCCCACAGGTCGTCGATGCCGGTGTCGTAGACGTCCTCGACGCGCACTGCGCCGCGGGTTTCGTCGATCGGCCTCGTCGTTGCAGTCGTTCTCATCTCCGTGCCTTCTTCCCTCGGGCGATCTCGGTATGAAGAGCATCCAGTCGGTTCCGCCAGAGGGCGCGGTAGTCCTCCAGCCAATCATCAACCGGCACAAGCGCTTCCGGGCGCAGGCTGTAGATCCGCCGTTGCGCGTCCTGGCGTACGTCGACCAGCCCGGCCTCCCGAAGCACCCGCAGGTGCCGGGACACTCCGGGCCGGGCGATCGGCAACGCGTCGGCCAGTTCGCCGGCGGTCGCTTCGTGATCGCGCAGGATCTCCAACACGGTGCGCCGACTCGGATCGGCCAGCGCCTGCAGTACTGCGTCCATTCGTTGAATGTACCCGGTCAGTTACCTACCCGCAAGGGTACATAGCCCAAAACTCGCACCCACCCACCGCCGAAAGGCCCACAAAACGTCGACAGGCCCAGCACTCCAGGCAGCGATACCCCCGAATATCTGAGCCTCTGGGTCGTTACTGAGCCTGTGGGTGAAGAGGGGGTGTCAGCCGAGGACGCGGTCGAGGTAGGGGTTGGTGAAGACGCGCTGGGGATCGAGGCGGTCGCGCAGTGCCGCGAAGTCGTCGAACCTCGGGTAACGCGAACGCAATTCGGAAGCGCCGAGGTCGTGCATCTTGCCCCAGTGCGGGCGGGCGTCGAGTCCGGCCAGCATCGACCAGAAGGCCTCGAAGTAGCGCCGGTGGTCGCGCCCGGCGTACTGGTGTATGGCGATGTAGCCCGACTCCCGCCGGTGCGCCGTCGACAGCCACAGCTCGTCGGCGGCGGCGAAACGCACCTCGACCGGGAACGTCACGACCTCGACCCTGCGGGCCAACCAGGACCGCAGTTCACGCAACACGTCCGGCACGGCCGCGCGCGGGATCGCCATCTCGGTCTCGCGGAAGACGACATCCCGCTCCGAGGCGAAGACCCGGTAGGACCAGTCGGTGAACTCGCGGCGGGACAACGCCCGGGCCGACACCTGGTTGATCGCCGGGATGATCCGCGGCGCCCTGGTCGTGGCCTTGTTGAGCGCGCCGAACAGCTTGTTGGACAGCAGGTCGTCGTCCAGCCGGCTGCGCCAGGCCGGCAACGGTGCGCGGGCCGCCGGGTCGGTCAGCCGCGTGTTGGACTTCGTCAGCACCCGGTCGGTGTGCGGGAACCAGTAGAACTCGAAATGGTCTGTGCCATCGACCCGTTCGTCGATGCCGTCGAGTGTCTCGTCCAGGGTCGCCGGCGCTTCGACGGCGTGCAGCAGGAACTTCGGCACGCACTGGATCTGCAGCGCGGTGACGATGCCGAGCGCGCCGAGGCTGAGGGTCACCGCGGGCAATAGCTCGGCGTTCTCCGTCTCGGTCACGCGCAGCAACGACCCGTCGGCCTGCACGAGTTCGACCCCGGTCAGCTGGCCGGCCAGCCCGGTGAAGCCGGCACCGGTCCCGTGCGTGCCGGTCGACACCGCGCCGGCGATCGTCTGCCGGTCGATGTCGCCGAGGTTGGTCATCGCCAGTCCCCGTCGTCGCAACTCCGGCCCGAGGACGTGCAGCGGCGTGCCGGCGTGCACCCACACCCGGTCGGTCGCCTCGTCGACCGAGCGCATGCCGGACAACCGGTCCATCCGCACCAGGACGTCGGTGGGCTCGGCGATCCCGGTGAACGAGTGGCCCGCCCCGACCGCCTTCACCCGCCGGCCGGCCAGCATCGACTCCTCGCACAGCAGCTGCAGGTGCGCGACGTCGCGCACCAGCACCGTCTCCCGGGGGTGGCTGGTGACCGTACCGGACCAGTTGCTCCAGTCAGCCAAAGTTCTGTCCTTCTCCACGATAGGTCGGCAGCCGGTCGACGATCTCACCGTCACGCACCAGCACGATCTCCTGGAACCGCTCGCACATCTCGCCCGCCTTCGCGTGCCGGAACCACACCACGTCACCGAGCTGCAGGTCGCGAGCCGCCTTGCCCCGCAACGGAGTCTGGACCTCGCCGGCTCCTTCGGCGCGGATCAGACGCAGGCCCTCCGGGTGCACCGGTCGGGGCGACCTGGACGGTCCCGCGACACCGGAGGCGGCATACCCGCCACTGAAGGTCACCACGATGTCGCGTTGTGGCTTCCGCACCACGGGCGAGGCGAAGTACGCGGCGGGCCGCAACTCGGTGTCGTCGTACGCGTCGAACAACGCGGGCGTGAAAAGCCCTGATCCTGCGGCCAGCTCGGTCACCGACGTGTCCCAGTCGGCATGCAGGCTGCCGGTCCCGCCGGCGTTCACCAGCTCCAGCTCGGCATGCTCCTCCACGGCGGCTCGCACCGCTTGTCGACGGACCCGCAGCTCCTCGGCCGACTTCCGCTTCACCAGACGGATCGCCGGGCCGGTGTCCTGCATCCCCGCGATCTGCGCGTCGTAGAACATCAACCCGACCAGCCGGATCGTGTCGAAACCTGCTGCCAGTCGGGCGAACTCGGCGGCCTGAGTGGGAGTGTGCACACTCGACCGGTGCACGCCGAGATGCGCCGGGCCGATGTCGAGCGAGCTGTCGACGTCCAGGCACACCCGCACCGGCCGGCCACCGGACGCGGCGTCGAGAAGCCTCAGGTGCTCCGGCAGATCGGCCATGAAGGTGACGCGTTCACGCAGGTCGTCCGACGCTGCGACCTCGGCGACGGTCGCGCTGTCCACCGTCGGATAGGCCACCAGCACGTCGGTCACACCGTGTCCGGCCAGCCAACGCCCTTCTGCGGCCGAGTAGGCCAGCACGCCCCGATAGCCGGACTCCGCGAGCACCCGCTCGATCAGACCACGGACCCGAATCGACTTCGACGCGAGGCGAATCGGCAGGCCGGCAGCCCGGGTACGCATCTCGGCGATGTTGTGCTCACACGCCTCGAGATCGAGGACCGCGACCGGTGCGCCGATGCCGCGCACGGCCCGCCACAACGGTGCCTCCGGCCGGCCCCGTCCCGGCCGCAACAACTTCACGCCGGGTCCACCTGCGCATCCAGTACGCCGGCCAGCAGCCGGGCGAAGATCTCCATGATGGCCTGGGCCCGGGCATCGTCACTGGTGACGATCCACGCGATGCTCACGCCGTCGGTGACGGCGATGATCAGCCGAGCCAACAGCTCCGGGTCGACCGGAAGCGTCCGGCCGAGGTCCTCGGCATACCGCCGGACCGCATCCAGCACGGCTCCGTAGACGCGGTCCATCAGGTTGCGCGCGATCTCCCGGCTCTCCGGGCCGCCACGGGACAGATGCGCGAGCAGTTCGTAGATGAGCAGCTGACGGCGTCGATCACTGCCGATCTGCTCCCAGTAGGCGCGGAACGCCGCGGTCAGCGCCTCCTCCGTCGGCAGCCGTTCCAGCGAACTGACGTCGATCAGCGGCTGTTCGATGCTGTCCGCGACGGCACTGATCAGCGCCGCCTTGGAGCCGAAGCAGTAGTGGACGGTGCCCAGCGGAACACCGGCTTCCTTGGCGATGCGGCGCACGGTCGCGGCGTCCAGCCCTTCGGCGACGGCGACGCGCACCGTCGCCTCGACCAGCTCGACCCGACGATCCTCCGCAGACAGACGTGCCATGTGCTGAGTCTATCGACCAACTTGGACGAGCGTTCATGTTTCCGCCGAACGTCTCAGACCGAGCGGGAGGCCACCTGCCCCGGCAGATCCCGCATCACCTGCAGGGCGTCTCCGTCGCCGAGCGGCTCGAGCAGCGCCACCGCCTGATCGGCCACAGCCTCAGTATGACGCCGCGCTTGCTCGAGTGCCGGATGCGAGCGGAGAATTTCCAGCGCCTCCGCGTGCTCGGCGTCGTCCGTCAACGGGTGCGACAAGAGCGACTTCAGCCGATCGTCGGCAGGATCCTTCGAGGCCCGTGCGTAGAGCACCGGCAACGTCGTGACGCCCTCGCGCAGGTCGGTGCCCGGGGTCTTCCCCGATGCACCGTCGGAGGCGATGTCGAGCACGTCGTCGGACAGCTGGAACACCATCCCGACCAGTTCGCCGTACTGCCGCATGATGGCCACGGTCTCCGGCGGGCAGCCGCCGAACATCGCGCCGTACCGTGCCGCGGTGGCGATCAGCGAGCCGGTCTTGTCGGCGAGCACCCCGAGGTAGTGCTCCATCGGGTCCGCGTCGGCCGGCGCCTGCCGGTCGTCGCGGATCTGCCCGGCGCACAACCGCACGAAGGTCTGCGCCTGGATGCGCGCAGCCTCACTGCCCAAGCCGGCCACGATCTCCGACGCACGACCGAAGAGCAGGTCGCCGACGATGATCGCGGTGATGTTGTCGTAAGCGGCGTTGACGCTGGACTTGCCGTGCCGTCGCTCGGCGGCATCCATCACGTCGTCGTGGTAGAGCGAGGCGATGTGCGTGAGTTCGACGCCGACGGCGGCATCGATGACCGCGTCGTTGACGCCGGTCCCGAGCTCCGAGGCCAGCAGGGTGAGCAGCGGCCGGAAGCGTTTGCCGCCGGACAGCAGGTGCTGGGAGGCACCCGCGATGAACTCGTCCTCGTGCTGCACGACCTCGGTCAGGCGCACATCGACCGCGGCGAGGCCGTCGGTCAGCCGGTCGGTCAACGCCCGGCTGGCCGACGGCATCAGCGTCGCGGCCTTACTCATGAGGAGACTCGTTCATCGGATGAACAGCGCGGAGTGCTGCGCGAGGTTCAGCAGCGGCGCCGGCGCCACACCCAGCACGAGCGTCGCGAGCGCACCGACGGTCACCGCGACACCGGTCAGCGGTGACGGGATCAGCACGTGGGTGTCACCGTTGGGGTCGGAGAAGTACATCAGCACGATGATCCGGATGTAGACGAACGCGGTCACCGCGCTCATCACCATCGCCACGACCACCAGCCAGGTCGCGCCGTGCCCGACCGCGCCGGAGAACAGCGCGAACTTCGCGGTGAAACCGGAGGTCAGCGGGATGCCGGCGAAACCGAGCAGCAGGAACGAGAACGTCGCCGCCACGACCGGGCTGGTCTTGCCCAGGCCCGCCCACTGCGACAGATGGGTCGCCTCGGAGCCGGCCGACCGCACCAGCGGCACCATCCCGAACGCGGCGAGCGTGGTGAAGCTGTAGGCGACCAGGTAGAACATGGTCCCGGACAGGCCGGTCTTGTTGAGGGCCACGACGCCCACCAGCAGGAAGCCGGCGTGCGAGATGGAGCTGTAGGCCAGCAGCCGCTTCATGTCGGTCTGGGTCACGGCGAACACCGCACCCACGACCATCGTCAGGACGGCGACGATCGCCAGCAACGGCTGCCAGTTCCAGGACAGACCGTCGAGGGCCACGTAGAACATCCGCAGCAGCGCACCGAAGCCGGCCACCTTCACGGTGGTCGCCATGAAGCCGGAGACCGGGCTCGGAGCACCCTGGTAGACGTCCGGCGCCCAGCCGTGGAACGGCGCGGCCGAGACCTTGAAGAGCAGGCCGACACCGATCAGGAACGCACCCGGGATGAGGATGTCGTCGCGGCCGGTGACGGTGCCGATCGCGGTGGCCAGGTCGGCGAACTTGATCGTCCCGGTGGCGCCGTAGACCAGCGCCGAACCGAACAGGAAGAACGCCGAGGAGAACGCACCGAGCAGGAAGTACTTCAGCGACGCCTCCTGCGACAGCAGCCGCCGGCGGCGCGCCATCCCGGTGAGGATGTAGAGCGGCAGCGACAGCACCTCGAGCGCGATGAACATCACCAGCAGGTCACCGGAGGCGACGAAGAGCATCATGCCGCCGACCGAGAAGAGCACCAGCGGGAAGATCTCGGTGGTGGTCGCGCCGAGCTTGACCGAGTTGGCCTCCAGCGGCGAACCGGGCACCGACGCACCCGACTGGGTGAACGCGTCGGCGGTCGGCAGGTCGAACCGCTCGGCCATCAGCATGACCGCGAAGAACGAGATCACCAGCACGGTGCCCTGCAGCATCAGCGCCGGCCCGTCGATCACGACCGCGTCGCCGGCGGTGACGCCCTGGTTGTTGCGCGAGATGAGCACCAGGGTCAGGAAGCTGGCGACGATGCCGACCAGGGAGACGCCGAGCTGCACCCAGTAGCGCTGCGCGCGCGGCAGGAACGACTCGACGAGGACACCCACCAGCGCCGCGCCGAAGATGACCAACATCGGCACGACGGCGGCATACGAGATGTGTGCCTGGGTGAAGGTGGAGGTCACTTGCTGCTCCCCTCGATGGAGACGCCGGCATGCGGTGCCGGGTCATGGACGTGGACGTGCTGCAGGGTGGAGTCGACCGCGGGCCGCAGCAGGTCCAGGGCGGGCTTCGGGAAGAAGCCGAGCAGCAGCATGAACGCGATCAGCAGGCCGGCGACCAGGCGCTCACGCGCACCCAGGTCCTGTATGTCGGACCCGCGCACGCGGGCCTGCGCCGGCACGTCCTCCTTGGCGATCTCCGGCTCGTCGAAGAGCGTCGTGGTGATGCCGGTCTTCGGACGCAGACCGTCCTCGCCCAGCGCCAGCGTCCCGTCGGCGGCAGCCACCAGCTGCTGCTTCGGACCGGTGAAGACGTTCTTGTACATCAGCAGGATGTAGAGCGCCGCGAGCACCACCACGGTGACCGAGATGCCGGCCGCGACCGGGTAGCGCTGGAAGGAGCCGACCAGCACCAGGAACTCCGAGACGAACGAGTTGAGCCCGGGCAGCGACAGCGCGGACAGACCCGCGGTCAGGAAGACGCCGGCGAGGACCGGGGTGGTCCGCTGCCAGCCGCCGTAGTCGGTGATGTTCTTGCTCTTGCCCCGCACGATGAGGAATCCGACGAACAGGAACAACGCCGCCGTCGTGAAACCGTGGTTGATCATGTAGAGCTGCGAGCCGATGACCGAGGTCTGGGTCACCGCGAAGATGCCCAGCACGATCAGCCCGAAGTGGCTCACCGAGGTGTAGGCGATCAGCCGCATCATGTCGTTCTGGCCGATGGCCGCGATCGCGCCGTAGATCACCGAGATCACCGCCAGGATGATCACCACCGGGGTCGCCCACTTGCTGGCGTCCGGGAAGAGCTGCAGGCAGAACCGGATCATCCCGAAGGTGCCGACCTTGTCCAGCACGGCGACCAGCAGCACGGCCACGGCCGGCTTGGCCTCGGTCGCGGCGTCGGGCAGCCAGGTGTGCACCGGCCACATCGGCGCCTTGATCGCGAAGGCGATGAAGAAGCCGACGAACAGCAGCCGCTCGGTCGAGGCCGACATGTGCAGCCCGGTGAGGGTGCTCACCAGGAAGCCGTGGTCGCCGCCGGGGCCCTGCTGGTAGAGCGCGATGACCGCGACCAGCATGATCAGCCCGCCGAGCAGCGAGAACAGCAGGAACTTCACCGAGGCGTACTGGCGCCGGGGGCCGCCGTACAACCCGATCAGGAAGTAGATCGGGATCAGCATCGCCTCGAAGAAGACGTAGAAGAGGAAGACGTCGGTGGCGGCGAAGACGCCGATCATGAAGGTCTCCACGACCAGGATCAGCGCGAAGTAGCTCTGCTCGCGCCGCCCACCCTCGGGCACGTCGTTCCAGGCGGCGATCAGTGCGATCGGCACCAGCACGACGCTCATCAGGATGAGCGTCAGCGCCATACCGTCGACACCCAGCGCGTAGGACACCCCGAACTCGGGGATCCACGAGTGGGTCTCGGTCAGCTGGAACTGCCCGTGCCCGCCGCCGGTCTTGAACTGCGTCGCGGCGATCACGCCGACCACCAGGGTCAGCAGCGAGAACACCAGGGCCACCACGCGGGAGTTGCGCGCCGAGCCCTTGGGCAACGCCCACACGACGGCAGCACCCACGAGGGGTATGACGCCGAGCGTCGTCAGCCAGGGAAAGTCCGACATCACTGCACCACCCACCAGGCGCCGAGGATTGCGACGACGCCGACGAGCATCGTCAAGGAGTAAGTACGCACGTAACCGTTCTGTATCTTCTTCAGTCGAGCGGAGCTGCCGCCGATGCCGGCCGCCGACCCGTTGCCGACGCCGTCCACGACCTTGTTGTCGAAGAAGACCAGCGACCGGGTCAGGTGCAGGCCGGGGCGCCGCACGAAGGCTTCGTTGAAGTCGTCCTGGCCGAGGTCGCGACGAGCGGCCTGGGTGAGCGGCGAGCCCACCGGCGGGGTGACCGGCACGGTGTCGCGCCAGTACATCTTCCAGGCGAGCGCGATGCCGATGACCATCAGCACGAAGGTCAGCACCATCAGCGGGCCGGCACCCAGGACGGCGTTGCTGTCCTCGTGCTTGCCCACGACCGGCTCCAGCCAGTCGGTGATGATGCCGGTCGGGCCGAGGATGAGGCCGAGGAAGGCCGAGCCGATGGCCAGCACCATCATCGGGATGGTCATCGTGAGCGGCGACTCGTGCGGGTGCACGTCCTCGGTCCACCGGCGCTTGCCCATGAAGGTCATGAAGAACATCCGCGACATGTAGAACGCGGTGATGCCCGCGGCGATGAGCGCCGCCAGGCCGAAGACCCACGGCTTCCAGCCGGAACCCTCGAACGCGCCCTCGATGATCTTGTCCTTGGACCAAAAACCGGACAGCCCCGGGAAACCGATGATCGCCAGGAAACCCAGGCCGAAGGTGACCCAGGTGATCTTCATGACCACCCACAGGCCACCGAACCGGCGCATGTTGACCTGGTCGTTCATCCCGTGCATGACCGAGCCGGCACCGAGGAAGAGGCCGGCCTTGAAGAAGCCGTGCGTCACCAGGTGGAAGATCGCGAAGGCGTAGCCGACCGGGCCGAGCCCGGCCGCCAGCACCATGTAGCCGATCTGCGACATGGTCGAGGCGGCCAGCGCCTTCTTCAGGTCGTCCTTGGCGCAACCGATGATCGCACCGCCGAAGAGCGTGACCGCACCGACGATGCAGACCGCGAGGCGGGCGTTCTCGGAGGCGTTGAAGATCACGTGGCTGCGCACGATCAGGTAGACACCCGCGGTCACCATGGTTGCCGCGTGGATCAGCGCCGAGACCGGCGTCGGGCCGGCCATCGCGTCGCCCAGCCAGGACTGCAGCGGGAACTGCGCGGACTTACCGCAGGCGGCCACCAGCAGGCACAGCCCGACCGCGAGCAGCGTGCCCTCGCCGGTGCCCGCGACCGCGGCGTTGACGTGCGCGAAGTCGAGGTTGCCCCAGGCCCAGAACATGATGAACATCGCGAGCAGCATGCCCATGTCACCGATGCGGTTGAGGAAGAACGCCTTGTTGGCTGCGGTGGCGTACTCGGGGTTCCAGTTCCAGAACCCGATGAGCAGGTATGACGCCAGGCCGACGCCCTCCCAGCCGACGAACAGCAGCAGGTAGGAGTCCGCGAGCACCAGCAGCAACATGCTGGCGACGAAGAGGTTGAGGTAGGCGAAGAACCGGCGCTTGTCCGGGTCGTGCTCCATGTAACCCAGCGAGTAGACCAGGATCAGCGAGCCGACGAACGTGATCAGCATGACGAACGTCAGCGACAGCTGGTCCATCAGCAGACCTGCGGACAGGTCGATCTTGCCGGCCGGCAGCCACGAGTAGAGATGCAGGTGCATCGACCGGTCGGCCGGGTCCTTGCCGCGCAGCTCCAGCAGGATCAGCAGGCCGATGACGAACGCCGCCCAGGAGAGCAGCACCGCGATGATCGGGCCGGCCTTGTCCAGCTTCTTGCCGCCGAGCAGCAGCAACGCTGCGCCCAGCGCCGGCAGGCCGATCATCAGCCAACCGATCGATGCCACACCTGTGGCGTCATGGATCGTCACGAATATTCTCCTGATCTCACAGCTTCAGCAGGTTGGCGTCGTCGACCGACACGGACCTGCGGGCGCGGAAGATGGCCATGATGATCGCGAGGCCGACCACGACCTCGGCGGCGGCGACCACCATCACGAACAGCGCGATGACCTGGCCGTCGAGCGAGCCGCGCATGCGGGCGAACGTCACGAAGGCGAGGTTGGCGGCGTTGAGCATCAGCTCGACGCCCATGAAGACGATGATCGCGTTGCGACGCAACAGCACGACGGCGGACCCGATCGAGAACAGGATCACCGACAGGTAGATGTAGCTGGTGAGTGTCATGGTTTACAGGTCACCCCTCTGGTCGGCCACTTCCTGGCTCGTCATGTCCCCGGCCTCGCCCTCGATCTCCAGGGCGGCGGCGATGTTGGGTCCGGGGGGTGCGACCTGGCCGCGGGCCCGCAGCACGCGCTGGACCGAGGCCTCCGCCGGGGTGCCGTCCGGCAGCAGCGCCGGCAGGTCGGCCGCGTTGCTGCGGGCGTAGACACCCGGCACGGGCAGGCCGGCGACGTACTTGTTGCTGCGCACCCGCGCCCGCGCCCAGTCGGCCTGGGACGCCTTCGGGCGCAGCCGCTCGCGGTGGGCCAGCAGCATCGCGCCGATGGCGGCGGTGATCAGCAGCGCCGAGGTGACCTCGAACGCCCACACGTACGGGCCGAAGATCAGGTTGGCCAGGCCGCTGACGTTGCCGGTGGTCTCGTTGACCGTCTTCAGCCCCTTGGCGGCGCCGAAGCTGATCTTCGCGACGCTGACCAGCAGGCTGCACATGACCGCCAGGGCGAGCAGGATGCCGGCGATCCGCTGGCCCCTGATCGTCTCGACGAGTGAGTCGGAGGAGTCGACGCCGACGAGCATGATCACGAAGAGGAACAGCATCATGACCGCGCCGGAGTAGACGAAGATCTGGATGATGCCCAGGAACTCGGCCTGCTCGGCGATGTAGAACACCCCGAGCAGGACCATCGTCAGCGCCATGCCGACGGCCGCGTGGACGGCCTTGCGAGCGAACAGCAGCGCCAGCGCACCGGCGACCGCGAGCGGGGCACCGAAGAAGAACAGCGTTGCCTCCGCGCCACCGAGCCTCATGCCGTTTTCCCTTCGTCCGCGGGAGCGCCCGACGCATCCGCGTCGTCGTCGGAGTGGTGCGCGCGCACCCACTCCTCCTGCTCGGTGGTCGCGCCCGTCACCTTGCCCTTGTAGTAGTCCTTCTCGTCCATGCCCTGGACCATCGGGTGCGGCGCGGGCACCATACCGGACTGCAACGGTGCCAGCAGCTGGTCCTTGGTGAAGATCAGGTCGGCGCGGTTGTTGTCGGCGAGTTCGTACTCGTTGGTCATCGTGAGTGCCCGGGTCGGGCACGCCTCGATGCACAGGCCGCAGAAGATGCAGCGCAGGTAGTTGATCTGGTAGACGCGGCCGTACCGCTCACCGGGTGAGAACCGCTGGCCGGACGCGTCGTCGTTGTCGGCGCCCTCCACCAGGATGGCGTCGGCCGGGCAGGCCCACGCGCACAGCTCACAGCCGACGCACTTCTCCAGCCCGTCCGGGTGCCGGTTGAGCTGGTGCCGCCCGTGGAAGCGCAGCTGCGTGGGGCGCTTCTCCTCGGGGTACTCCTCGGTCGCCACCTTGCGGAACATCGTCGCGAAGGTGACCCCGAAGCCGGCCACCGGCGCGAAGAGTTCCTCCAGGAAGCCCTGCTTGTTCGTGTCAGCCACGACTGTCCTCCGCATCGGAATCGGTCTCGCTGGTCTGGTATGCCGTGGACGGCGTCAACGCGGGCGCCGGCTCGCGCAGGGTCTGCCCCGGCATCGGCGGCACCGGGTACCCACCCGCGAACGGGTCGATCTCGGTCGGTTCCGGCGGGATCGCCTTCTCCCGTGCCGCGGCCTTGTAGTCGTAGATCCACGCGACGGCGAGCACGAGCAGCACGATGATCACGATGACGATCAGCGTGGAGCGGTGCATCCGGCCGTTGAACACGGTGGAGTGCCCGAGGAAGCCCTCGTTGGACGCGCGCAGGAACGCCACGGCGACGACCCACACCAGCGTGCTCGGGATGAGGACCTTCCAGCCCAGCCGCATGAACTGGTCGTAGCGCACACGCGGCAGCGAACCACGCAGCCAGACGAAGAAGAACATGAACAGCCACAGCTTGATGACGAACCACAGCAGGCCCCACCAGCCGCCGTTGAACATGCCGCCGCCGATGGCCGCGATCCCGGGAGGCGCCTGCCAGCCGCCCAGGAAGAGCGTGGTGGCCAGCGCGGACACGGTGAACATGTTGACGTACTCGCCGAGGAAGAACATCGCGAACTTCAGCGAGGAGTACTCGGTGTGGAATCCACCGGTCAGCTCGCCCTCACCCTCGGCGAGGTCGAACGGCAGACGGTTGGTCTCGCCGACCATGGTGACGATGTAGACCGCGAACGAGAAGAACGCCGGGATGCAGTACCACAGGCTCTTCTGGGCCAGCACGATCTGACTCGTCGACATCGACCCGGCGTACAGGAACACCGCGACGAGCGCGAGGCCCATCGCGATCTCGTAGGAGATGACCTGGGCGCTGGACCGCAGGCCACCGAGCAACGGGTATGTCGAACCGGACGACCAGCCGGCCAGCACGATGCCGTAGACGCCGACACCCGCGACCGCGAGGACCAGCAGCACGGCGACCGGCACGTCGGTCAGCTGCAGCGGGGTGTAGTGGCCGAACATCCACACGCTGCCGGACAGCGGGATGATCGCGAACGACACGAACGCCATGGCGCCGGCGATGATCGGCGCCAGGATGAACATCAGCTTGTCCGCCTTGCGGGGCGTCAGGTCCTCCTTCAGCGCCAGCTTCACACCGTCGGCCAGCGTCTGCAGCAGACCGAACGGTCCGACCCGGTTGGGGCCCGGGCGCTGCTGCATCCGGCCGATCACGCGCCGCTCGAACCAGATGACGATCAGCGTGTTGAGCAGCAGGAAGACGAACAGCAGGACCGCCTTGATCAGCGACAGCCACCAGGGGGTGTCGCTGAAGTCGGCCGCCGGGTTGTCGGTGCTGGCTGCGGCCAGCGCCGGGCCGGCGAGTGCAACGACACTCACTGTGCGTCCTCCTTGGTCGTGTCCGACACCGTCGCCGGTGCCTTCGCGAGCGTGACGATCGCGCCACCGTCGGCACCGAGGGTGGCACGCACCGCGCTGTCGATCGAATTGGTCGGCACCCACACGACGTGGTCGGGCATCTGGGTGATGACCACCGGAAGGGTGATCGCGCCCTGTTTGGTGGACACCTGGACCTGGTCGCCCTCGCGGACGCGGGCGCCGGCGGCGGTCGCCTCCGACATACGGGCGACGGACGGGACGGCGGTGCCGGCCAGGTAGGGCTCCCCGTCCTGCAGCACACCCTTGTCGAGCAGGTGCGTCCAGGTCGCGAGCACCGCCTCACCGATGAGCGGGCGCGGCACCCCGCGGGACCTCACCCGCGGCCGGACCGGGCGGTCGCCGTCCCAGGGGCCGAGCTCCGCGAGTTCGGCGCGGATCTGGTCGACCGTGCGGGTGCCGAGGAACTCCCCGAGCTCCGCGGCCAGCAGGTCCAGGACCCGGAAGTCGGGTATGTCGGTGCTGTCGACGGCCTTCTCGAAGGGCCGCACGCGACCCTCCCAGTTGACGTACGAGCCGGCCTTCTCCTGCTGGGCGGCGACCGGCAGGATGACGTCCGCGTAGGGCGCCACCGGGCTCTCGCGCAGCTCCAGCGAGACGACGAACGCCTTCTCCAGGCCGTCCTGGGCGGCCTCCTGGGCAGCCAGGTCACGCGGGTCGACGCCACCGATGATCAGTCCGGCGAGCTCACCGGAGGCCGCGGCCGCGAGGATGCTGTCGGTGTCCCGGCCCGGCAGCTCGGGCAGGTCGCCCTCGCCCCAGACGGAGCCGACCTCACCGCGGGCCGCCGCGTCGGCGACCGGGCGGCCACCGGGCAGCAGGTTGCCGATCGCGCCGGCCTCGAGCGCGCCGCGCTCACCGGCCCGCCGCGGCACCCACGCCACCCGGGCGTCCTTGGCCTGCGCCAGCGCGAGCACCGAGGACAGCGCACCGGGCACGGTCGCCATCCGTTCGCCGACCAGGATGATCGAGTCGGAGCTCAGCTCGGCGGCGACCTTCTCCAGGTCGCCACTGGCACCGGCGATCGCGTCGAGCACCTCGGCCTCGGTGCCGGGGGCGGCCGCGATCAGCGTGCCGCCCATCTTGTCCAGCCCGCGGGTGACGAACGGGGCCACCGCGAACACCTTGGTGCCGTGCTTGCGGTTGCCCTTGCGCAACCGCAGGAAGACGATCGGCGACTCCTCCTCGGGCTCGAAGCCCACGAGGAGCACCGAGGGCGCCTGCTCCAAGTCGGTGAACGTCACGGCGCCGCCGTCGGGTCCGGTGGCGACGACCGCGTGGGCCAAGAAGTCGGCCTCCTCGGCCGACAGCGGCCGCGACCGGAAGTCGATGTCGTTGGTGCCGAGCACCAGGCGGGCGAACTTGCTGTAGGCGTAGGCATCCTCGGAGCTGATCCGGCCACCGGTCAGCACACCGACGCCGCCGGCGGCCTTCGCCGCGGCGATGCCCTTGGCCGCGATCTCCAGGGCCTCCGGCCACGCCGCCACCCGCAGGTCACCCTTCTCGTCCCGGACCAGCGGGGTCTGCAGCCGGTTCGTCGTGGCGTACTTGAACGCCCAACGGCCCTTGTCGCAGTTCCACTCCTCGTTGACCTCCGGCGCCTCCAGCGCCATCCGGCGCAGCACCACACCACGGCGGTGGTCGGTGCGGATCGAGCAGCCGCTGGCGCAGTGCTCACAGGCGGACGGCGTCGACACCAGGTCGAACGGGCGGGACCGGAAGCGGTATGCCGCACCGGTCAACGCGCCGACCGGGCAGATCTGCACGGTGTTGCCGGAGAAGTAGGACTGGAACGGCTTCTCCTCGTAGATGCCGACCTGCTGCAGCGCGCCGCGCTCGATCAGTGCGATGAACGGGTCGCCGGCGATCTGGTCGGAGAAGCGGGTGCAGCGGGCGCACAGGATGCACCGGTCGCGGTCGAGCAGCACCTGCGAGGAGATGTTGATCGGCTTGGGGTAGGTGCGCTTGACGTCCTCGAAACGGCTCTTGGCCCGGCCGTTGGACATCGCCTGGTTCTGCAGCGGGCACTCGCCGCCCTTGTCGCAGACCGGGCAGTCCAGCGGGTGGTTGATCAGCAGGAACTCCATCTGACCGTGCTGCGCCTTGTCGGCGACCGGGGAGGTCAGCTGGGTCTCGACCTTCATGCCCTCGGCGACGGCCAGCGTGCAGGACGCCTGCGGCTTCGGCATACCGCGGCCGTTGCCGGCGTCGGAGACCTCGACGAGGCACTGCCGGCAGGCGCCGACCGGGTCCAGCAGCGGGTGGTCGCAGAACCGCGGGATCTGGATGCCGACCTGCTCGGCGGCCCGGATCACCAGGGTGCCCTTGGGCACGGTGACGGGGACACCGTCGATCGTCAGCGAGACCGAGTCCTCCGGCGGCGGGGTCGCGGCGTCACCGCCGGATGCGGGTGAGGTGACGGTCGTCATACGGACGCGGCCTCCTTCTGGGTAACCGGGAAGAGTGCGGAGTTCTCCGGCGGGAACGCCTCCCACCACGGGGTGTGCGTGCCGAGCTCGAACTCCTCACGGAAGTGCTGGATGCCGGAGGTGATCGGCGACGTCGACGCGTCACCGAGCGCGCAGAACGACCGACCCAGGATGTTGTCGCAGACGTCGAGCAGGGTCTCGATGTCCTCCTGGGTGCCCTTGCCGTGCTCCAGGCGGGTCATGATCTGCTTCATCCAGTACGTGCCCTCGCGGCACGGGGTGCACTTGCCGCACGACTCGTGCGCGTAGAAGTCCGCCCAGCGCGCGACCGCGTGCACGACCGACGTCGTCTCGTCGAAGATCTGCAGCGCCCGGGTGCCGAGCATCGAGCCGGCCGCCGCGACCGAGTCGAAGTCGAGCGGCACGTCGAGGTGCTCGGCGGTGAAGATCGGGGTGGACGAGCCACCGGGGGTCCAGAACTTCAGCTCGTGGCCCTCGCGTATGCCGCCCGCCATGTCCAGCAGTTCACGCAACGTGATGCCCAGCGGCGCTTCGTACTGGCCCGGCCGGGTCACGTGACCGGACAGGCTGAAGATGCCGAAGCCCTTGGACTTCTCGGTGCCCATCCCGGCGAACCAGTCGGCGCCGCCGGAGATGATGCTGGGAACCGAGGCGATCGACTCGACGTTGTTCACCACGGTGGGCCGGGCGTAGAGGCCCTCGACGGCGGGGAACGGCGGCTTGAGCCGGGGTTGCCCGCGGCGTCCCTCCAGGGAGTCCAGCAGCGCGGTCTCCTCACCGCACTCGTACGCGCCGGCGCCGGCGTGCACGGTCACGTCCAGGTCGAAGCCGCTGCCGTGGATGTCCTTGCCGAGCAGGCCGGCGTCATACGCCTCCTGCACGGCGTTCATCAGCCGGCGGTAGACGTGCACGACCTCGCCGCGCAGGTAGATGAAGGCGTGGTGGCAGCCGATCGCGTAGGACGTGATCGCGACACCCTCCACCAGCAGGTGCGGGGTCGCCATCATCAACGGGATGTCCTTGCACGTGCCCGGCTCGGACTCGTCGGCGTTGACCACCAGGTAGCGCGGGCCGCCGTCCGGCTTGGGCAGGAAGGACCACTTCATGCCGGTCGGGAAGCCGGCGCCGCCGCGACCGCGCAGACCGGAGTTCTTGACCTCGTCGATCAGTGCCGCGGGATCGGTGCCGAGTGCCTTGTCGAGTGCCTGGTAGCCGCCGTCGCGCCGGTAGGTCTCCAGCGTCCAGCTGCGCGGGTCGTCCCAGTGCTTGGTCAGCACCGGGGTCAGCGTTGTCGCCATCTCAGTCCTCCTGCTTCTCAGCCGAACTGTGCGGGTGGCCGGGCAGCGGTCCGCCGGTCTCGTCGGTGGTCGCGACGTTCTGGTGGGCCTCCTCGGAG
Source organism: Flexivirga oryzae (assembly GCF_014190805.1). Lineage (NCBI taxonomy): Bacteria > Bacillati > Actinomycetota > Actinomycetes > Micrococcales > Dermacoccaceae > Flexivirga > Flexivirga oryzae. The sequence goes on from NZ_JACHVQ010000007.1 coordinate 69,393, forward strand.
AGCGGTCCGCCTTCGTCGCCCGGCGCACGCCAGTCGTTCTGGTGGGCCAGCCGCAGGCCCTCCAGGGACTGCTCGCCGGCACCGACACCCTCGTCCGCGCGACCGTCCGGGAAACCGGCCAGCACGCGTTCGATGTGCTTGAACTTGCACACCTTCGCGGCGCCGCGCGTCGGCGCGACGTCCTTGCCGGCGCGCAGGTCGTCCGCCATCGCCACCGCCGACTCGGGGGTCTGCTTGTCGAAGAACTCCCAGTTGGCCATCACGACCGGCGCGTAGTCGCAGGCCGCGTTGCACTCGACCCGCTCGAGGGTGATCGCGCCGTCCTCGGTGGTCTCGTCGTGGCCGATGCCCAGGTGCTCGGAGAGTGCGTCGAAGATCAGGTCGCCGCCCATGACCGCGCACAGCGTGTTGGTGCAGACACCGATCGTGTAGTCACCGTTCGGGTGGCGCTTGTACTGCGTGTAGAACGTCGCCACCCCGCTGACCTCGGCGTCGGTCAGCTCGAGCCGCTCGGCGCACAGCCGCACACCACGGCCGGTGACGTAGCCGTCGACGCTCTGGATCAGGTGCAGCATCGGCAGCAGCGCGGAACGCTTCTGCGGGTAGCGCGCGATGATCTCGTCGATGTCCTTGTTCAGCTGCTCCAGCTGCTCGGCCGTGTAGGGCTCCGCGGTCGCGTGCAGCGGCGCCTGCGGGTGCAGGATCGCGTTGGACGCGTGCGCCCGGTCCTCGGCGTGTACCTGGTTCATCTCAGTCATCAGTGGCCATTCCTCCCACACTCGCGCTGGTCGAGTAGGCCGGAGCGCTAGCGGAGGCCGTATCGAGGCCCGCGAAGTTCGTCATCGGTCCACTCCCCCCATGACGGGGTCGATCGAGGCGACGGCCACGATGATGTCGGCGACCGCGCCGCCCTCGGACATCGCGGCGACCGCCTGCAGGTTGTTGAAGGACGGGTCCCGGAAGTGCGCCCGGTAGGGCCGGGTGCCGCCGTCGGACACCGTGTGGCAGCCGATCTCGCCCTTGGGGCTCTCGATGCCGACATACGCCTGTCCCGGCGGGACCCGGAAGCCCTCGGTCACCAGCTTGAAGTGGTGGATCAGCGACTCCATGGACTCGCCCATGATCTCCCGGATGTGGTCCAGGCTGTTGCCCTGACCGTCCGAGCCGACGGCCAGCTGGGCCGGCCAGGCGATCTTCTTGTCCTCGACCATGACCGGGCCGGGGTTCTCGTCCAGCTCCTTGAGGACCTGCTCCACGATGCGCAGCGACTGGTACATCTCGTCGATGCGCACCCGGTAACGCCCGTAGGCGTCGCAGGTGTCCCAGGTGACCACGTCGAAGTCGTACTTCTCGTACCCGCAGTACGGCTCGGCCTTGCGCAGATCGTGCGGCAGGCCGGTCGAGCGCAGCACCGGTCCGGTGATGCCCAGCGCCATACAGCCGGTGAGGTCGAGGTAGCCGACGTCGCACATGCGCGCCTTGAGCACCGGGTTCTCGTTGAGCAGCGCCTCCAGCTCGCGGATGCCCTGGCGCACCAGCGGGATGTTCTCGCGCACCTGGTCGATGGTGCCCGCGGGCAGGTCACCGGCGACACCGCCGGGACGGATGTAGGCGTGGTTCATCCGCAGCCCGCTGATCGCCTCGAAGATCCGCAGGATGCGCTCGCGCTCGCGGAACCCGATGGTCATCACGGTGGTCGCGCCCATCTCCATGCCGCCGGTCGCCAGGCAGACCAGGTGGGAGGTGACCCGGTTGAGCTCCATCATCAGTACCCGGATCGCCTGCGCCCGCGCCGGGATCTGGTCGGTGATGCCGAGCAGCTTCTCCACGGACAGGCAGTAGGCCGCCTCGTTGAACAGCGGCATGACATAGTCCATGCGGGTGCAGAAGGTCACGCCCTGGGTCCAGGTGCGGAACTCCATGTTCTTCTCGATGCCGGTGTGCAGGTAGCCGATGCCCGCGCGGGCCTCGGTGACCGTCTCACCGTCGAGCTCCAGGACGAGCCGGAGCACACCGTGGGTGGACGGGTGCTGCGGGCCCATGTTGACCACGAGCCGCTCCTCGCCCAGCGCAGCGGCCTCGTCGACCAGGTCGTCCCAGTCGCCGCCGCTGGCGTTGAGGACGGGGATGTCGTCGTCGTCGACGTCGTGGGTGGTGGCGCCGTAGGCGTCGGTTCCGGCAGTCACTTGTACGACCTCCGATCACTGGGCGGGGGCACCGTGGCTCCCTTGTACTCCACGGGTATGCCGCCCAGCGGGTAGTCCTTGCGCTGGGGGTGGCCGGGCCAGTCGTCCGGCATCAGGATGCGGGTCAGCGCGGGGTGCCCGTCGAAGACGATCCCGAACATGTCCCAGGTCTCCCGCTCGTGCCAGTCGGCACCGGGGTAGGTCTCCACGATCGACGGGATGTGCGGGTCGTCGTCCGGCGCGGTGACCTCGACGCGGACCCGCTTGCTGCCGTTGGTGATCGAGAAGAAGTGGTAGACGGCGTGCAGCTCCCGCCCGGTCTCCTGCGGGTAGTGCACCCCGCTGACGCTCAGGCACTGCTCGAAACGCAGCGCCGGCTCGTCGCGCAACACCTGCGCGACCAGTGGCAGGTGCTCACGGGCCACGAACAGCGTCAGCTCGCCGCGGTCCACCACGACCCGCTCGACCGCGGACTCGATGTCGCCGCCGCGCTGGCGCAGCGACACCTGCAGGTTGCCCGTCAGCTCGTCGAAGTAGCTGCCGTACGGCTTGGTCGCGGCGCCCGGGAACAGCACGGGCCGGTCGAGCCCGCCATACCCGCTGGTGTCGTTGCCGAGGGAGGAGCCGAACATGCCCCTGCGGTCGGCGATCTTCACCGGCTCGCCCGGGGCGCGGACCTCGGCGAGCTCACCCGGCGTCGCGGCGTCGGTCGTCGTCGGCTCGGCGGACTTGTCCTGGTCACTCACGCCAACAGCCCCTTCATCTGGTGCGTCGGCACTGCTTCCATCGCCGCACGCTCGGCGGCGCGGGCAGCCTCGACCCGGTTGACCCCGAGCTTGGTGTTCTGGATCTGCTTGTGCAGCTCGAGGATCGCGTTCAGCAGCATCTCCGGCCGCGGCGGACAGCCCGGCAGGTAGATGTCGACGGGTATGACGTGATCGACGCCCTGGACGATCGCGTAGTTGTTGAACATGCCGCCGGAGCTGGCGCACACGCCCATCGAGATGACCCACTTCGGCTCGGGCATCTGGTCGTAGACCTGTCGCACGACGGGGGCCATCTTCTGGCTGACCCGGCCGGCGACGATCATCAGGTCGGCCTGGCGGGGTGTCGCGCTGAAGCGCTCCATGCCGAACCGGGCGATGTCGTAGTCGGGCGTGCCGACGGCCATCATCTCGATCGCGCAGCACGCCAGACCGAACGTCGCCGGCCAGACCGAGCTCTTGCGCATGTAGCCGGCGACCTGCTCGACCGTGCTCAGCAGGAAGCCCGCCGGAAGTTTCTCTTCGATTCCCATGTCTTGGTCAGCCTCAATCCCACTCAAGTCCGCCGCGGCGCCATACGAAGGCGTACGCGATGAACACGGTCACGACGAAGAGCACCATCTCGACGAGGGCGAACAGGCCCATCCGGTCGAACGACACCGCGAACGGGTAGAGGAACACCGACTCGATGTCGAAGATGATGAACAGCATCGCCGTCAGGTAGTACTTGATCGGCACCCGCCCGCCGCCCTCGGCGTGCGGGCTCGGCTGGATGCCGCACTCGTAGGCGTCCGCCTTGGCGCGGTTGTAACGCTTCGGACCGGCCAGCGCGCTGGCGCCGACCACCGAGAAGATCGCGAAGGCTGCACCGATGGCCGCGAAGAACAACAGCGGTGCGTATGAGTAGTTCATGCTTGCGGATCCTTCCGAACGTCGCCGTTCCTGCGGATGGAGGGGTGGTCGCTCATGCTGCGGGCACCACCCGTGACAACAACGACATCACGCGATCGTCGAGCTTGCCACCGTGTTCGTCACCGAGGTTGGCCATGATCTTCAACAAGAGTTGCATCATCGTCTTGCGTGGTAGGCCGAAACGCACGGCAAATCGCATGATTTCCGGGTGGCCGATCAGCTGCGCGAAGTAGCGGCCCACGGTGAAGTAGCCGCCGAGCGCGTCCTTCATCACCTGCGGGTAGGACTGCAGGACGCGTTCGCGACCGGCGTCGTCGGAGCGGCCGAAGGCCTGCGCGATGACCTCGGCGGCCAGCCGGCCCGACTCCATGGCGTAGGCGATGCCCTCGCCGTTGAACGGGTTGACCATGCCGCCGGCGTCACCGACCAGCAGCAGGCCGTCGGCGTAGTGCGGCTGCCGGTTGAAGCCCATCGGGAGCGCGGCGCCGCGGATCGGGCCGCGGATCGTCTCCTCGTTGTAGGTCCACTCCTCCGGCATGGTCGCCACCCAGCGGCGCATGACGTCCTTGTAGTCGGTCTTGCCGAAGGCGCTGGAGGTGTTGAGGATGCCGAGGCCGACGTTGCTGGTGCCGTCGCCGACGCCGAAGATCCAGCCGTAACCGGGCAGCAGCACCCGCTTGCCGTTCTTGTCGGTCGACCACAGCTCCAGCCACGACTCGAGGTAGTCGTCGTCGTGGCGGGGGCTGGTGTAGTAGGCGCGGACAGCAACACCCATCGGGCGATCGTCCCGCTTGTCGCGGCCCATCGCCAGCGACAGGCGCGAGGAGTTGCCGTCGGCCGCGATGACCAGCGGCGCCCGGTAGGTGAGCATCCGACCGGTCGGGCGGTCGTTCTCGCCCATCTCCTTGGCCTGCACGCCGATGATCGCGCCGGTGCGCTCGTCCTTGACGGGCGAGCTGACGTTGACACCCTCGCGCAGCCGGGCGCCGTACTTCACGGCGTGCTTGGCGAGGATGTCGTCGAAGTCCTGGCGGGTGCGGACCAGGCCGTACGGCGGGAAGCTGGCCACGTCCGGCCAGTCCAGCTGCAGGCGCATGCCACCACCGATGATGCGCAGCCCCTTGTTCTTGATCCAGCCGTCGTGCTCGGGGGTCGGGACGCCGAGGGTGATCAGCTCGCGGACCGCGCGCGGGGTGAGTCCGTCACCGCAGACCTTCTCGCGCGGGAAGTGCGTCTTCTCCAGCAGGAGGACGTCGAGACCGGATTTGGCGAGGTATGCGGCTGTGGCTGATCCACCAGGGCCGGCGCCGACGATGATGACGTCGGCGCTCTCGTCCGGGGCAGGCGTAAGGCCAGGGAGGCTCACTCGGGTGAATCTTTCTAGCTTGTGAACGTCTTCACTAACCCATGCACTGTATTCCCAGCCGCTTCCTCAAACCTACTTAGGCGAACCTAATCCGTCATACCGGCGCGCCCCGGGCACCCCAGCCCACCGGCCCGATCCGCCGACAGGCTCACATACCCATCGACCGGCTCAGCAAATCGGGCCCGAATCACCAATATTTCTAGGCCCTCCGGCACTTTCTGGGCCTCTCGGCAGGAGGGTCGGTCAGAGCTTGGTCGGTTTGGTCGCGCGGTGCAGCGCGACGATGCCGCCGGTCAGGTTGCGCCATTCGACGTGCGCCCAGCCGGCGTCCTGCAGCTGGGCGGCGATCCCGGCCTGGTCCGGCCAGGCCTGGATCGACTCGGCCAGGTAGACGTAGGAGTCGGCGTTCGACCCGACGCGGCGGGCGACGCGCGGCAGCGCGCTCATCAGGTACTCGCTGTAGACCTTGCGGAAGCCCGGGTTGGTCGGCGTCGAGAACTCGCAGATGAGCAGCTTGCCGCCGGGCCGGGTGACCCGGCGGAACTCGCGCAGCGCCTCCTCGGTCGACTGCACGTTGCGGAAGCCGAACGACATCGTCACCGCGTCGAAGGAGTTGTCGGCGAACGGCAGTTGCATCGCGTCGGCGGCGGTGAACGCCATACCCGGCCGCATCTCCTTCCCCTTGCGCAGCATGCCGAGCGAGAAGTCGGCCGGCACCACGTGTGCGCCGAGGCGCTCGAACGGCAGGCTGCTGGTGCCGGTTCCCGCGGCAATGTCGAGGACCACGTCACCGGGGCGGACCGCGAGCGATTCGACGACCACCTTGCGCCACCGGCGGTTCTGGCCCATCGCCATCACGTCGTTGGTCAGGTCGTAGCGAGCCGCTACCTGGTCGAACATCGAGGCGACGTCACGGGGCTGTTTGTCCAGGCTGGCTCGATTCATCCGTGCATTGTCCCGTATGCCGAAACGCGGGCCGCAGTGCCGGTCGGCGTAAGGTGACCGCTCGTGACCCTGCCGCTACCTCAATCGGACCCGGCCCTCGTGGTGCGCTCCACGCGCATCCAGGATCCCGGCGACCTCGTCTCGCTGATCCCGGACGACGCCGAAGCCCCCGTCAGCTGGCTGCGCGACGGCGACGGGTTCGTGGGATGGGGCACGGCCGCCGCCATACAGACCCACGGCACGGCACGCTTCGACGACGCCGAGCGGTGGTGGAGCGGGGTCGTGCGCGACGCCGTCGTCCGCTCCGAGGTCGACCTGCCCGGTGCGGGGCTGATCGCGGTCGGTTCGTTCGCCTTCGCCGCCGCGTCCCCCGCCGGTGGTGTGCTGCACGTGCCCGAGACCGTCGTCGGACGGCACCACGACGTCTGCTGGCTCACGACGGTCGGCACCGCCGCACACCTGCCCACAACCCCGGCGCTCGCCGCCGGGTCGGGCGCGGACGCGCCGGTCATCGCCGACGTCCGGGACGGGGCACTCAGCGACAACCAGTGGACCGAGGCCGTCGGCGCGGCCGTCGAGCGCATCCAGTCCGGTGCACTGGACAAGGTCGTGATGGCACGTGACGTCGTGGTGACCTCGAGCACCGACATCGACCCGCGGCACATCCTGCGCAACCTGTCGGGCGCCTACCCGAACACCTGGACCTACAGCGTCGACGGGCTGATCGGCGCCACTCCGGAGATGCTGGTGCGCCGGCAGAAGGGTCTGGTGACCTCGCGGGTGCTGGCCGGGACGATCCGCCGGACCGGCGACGACGAGCACGACCTGGCGCTCGCGGCATCGCTGGCCCGGTCCAGCAAGGACCTCGAGGAGCACGAGTACGCCGTGCGTTCGGTCGCCGACGCGCTCTCCCCGCACTGCTCGTCGATGAACGTCCCCGAGTCGCCGTTCGTGCTGCACCTGCCCAACGTCATGCACCTGGCGACCGACGTGGCGGGTGTGCTGCACGAGGACGTGTCGTCGCTGACGCTCGCCGCGTCGCTGCATCCTTCAGCCGCCGTCTGCGGCACGCCGACGCTGGCCGCACGTGATCTGATCGCCGAGCTGGAGCAGATGGACCGCGGCCGGTATGCCGGGCCGGTCGGCTGGCTGGACGCGACGGGTGACGGCGAATGGGGCATCGCCCTCCGCTGCGGAGCCCTCGAATCACCTTCGCAGATACGGCTTTTCGCCGGTTGCGGCATCGTCGCGGGCTCGGAACCGGCGGCGGAGCTCAGCGAGTCCGACGCCAAGCTGGTGCCGATGCGTCAGGCGCTCGGCTGCGGATCCTGACCCTCGACCACGACGAGTTCGCTCTCGGCCGCCTGCACACGGATGGCCCGTGCGGCCTGGTACGCGTCGGAGTTGTAGCAATCCACCGCAGCCTGATAGGTCGGGAACTCGATCACCACGTTGCGTGGGCGCGACTCGCCCTCGGAGACCTCGAAACGGCCGCCCCGGACGAGCGGCACCCCACCGAATGCGGCATACGCGGGGTTCGCCGCGGCCGCATACTTCGCGTAGCCGTCCGGATCGTGGACGGTGACGCGGGCGATCCAGTATCCCTTGGCGGCCATGGCGATTCCTTCTCTCTGCGCGGCGGTTTCGTCAGCCATTCAACAGGATGCGCAGCGCACCGGGCAGCACCCGGGCGGTCACCGGGGTCGGGCCCAGCGGCTCCCCGTCGGCATACGCCTCCACACCGCCCGCCACGATGCGCACGGCGGCGCCGCGCGCGACGGTGACCTCGGGGTTCGCCAGGTGCGTCCCGCGGTACAGCTGCGGGAGCGCGCGGATGAACTTCAGCCGGTTCCCTGCACCGACCATGACGACGTCGAACAACCCGTCGTGCACGTCGGCATCGGGCGCGATGTGCATCCCCTTGCCGTAGAAGCCCGAATTTGCCGCGATGGCAGTGAAACCCCGGTACTCGAACACCTCGTCGTCGACCTCGACGCGGTAGTCCCGCGGCGCGAACTGCAGCAGGCCGCGGACCGACGCCAGTTGGTACTGCGCCGCTGACGGCAGGCGACCCGAACTGGAGTTGACGAGTTGGGACACGCGCGAGTCGACCCCGGCGTACACGCTGCCGACCACCACCCGGTCCCCGACCTGGATGGCGTCCACCCGTGTCTCGACCCCACCAACCGCCAAACGCGCTGCGTCATGGATGTTTTCGGGTATGCCGAGCTGGCGCGCGAAGTCGTTGCCACGGCCGCTGGGAATGATCGCCGCGGGAAGGTCGTGCTCGTGCAGCGGCCCGGCCATGGTGCTGACCATGCCGTCTCCGCCGACCACGACACACGTCTCCCCTGCCGCGGCGGTGTCCTTGACCAGGCCGTCGGCCGCTTCGATACCCGGCGAGAAGGTGATCCGCACCGTGGCACCGGCGTCACCCAGGTCGGCGGCCACCTCGCGGGCGACCTGGACCGCACGACCGCCGCCGGACAGCGGATTGGCGATGACATGGAAAGCACTCACGGCACGAGAACTCCTGGGTTGAGAACTCCCTCAGGATCCAGCGCCTGCTTCGCGGCACGCAAGACCGCCACGCCGGGAACGCCGATCTCGTCGGCCAGCCACGGCTTGTGATCGCGCCCGACCGCGTGGTGGTGGGTGATGGTGCCGCCGGCCGCCCGGATCGCGTCGCCCGCCGCGCGCTTGACCGGAGCCCACTGTCGGATGCCGTCGTCGCTCTCCCGCATCGCCACCGTGAAGTAGAGCGAGGCGCCGGCGCGATAGACGTGCGAGATGTGGCACAGGATCAGCGGATCCGTGCCCTGCCGGGTCGCTGCCGAGGTGACCGCGGCCAGTACCTCGTCGTAGAGATGGCGCAGGTTGCTCCACACCGTGGCGGTCTCGAGCGTCTCCACCAGCACTCCCTCGTCGAGCAGCGCATCTCGCAGGTATGGCGCGGCGAACCGCCCGTCGGACCAGGCCGCGCCGCCGTCCTCGCCGGCGAGCTGCCCGCCTGCGGCCCGCAGCGTCGCCGCCACCTCGGCACGCATCCGGGCCACCCGGTCCGCACTGCCCTCGTAGCCGCACACCATCTGCGCACCGCCCGCGTCGGAGAGGCCGATCGCCGACGGGTCACTGAGGTTGATCGACGTCTCGGTCTCGTCCGACAGCCGCAACACCGTCGGGTTGAGGTCGTCCTGCACCAGTGTCCGCATCGCTTGCGCGCCGGCTTCGAACGACTCCCACCGCCAGGTCTCGTAGACCTTCTCGGCCGGCACCGGTCGCACCATGACCGTGACGTCGGTGATGACGCCGAGCGCGCCCTCGGAGCCGAGCACCAGCTGGCGCAGGTCCGGCCCTGCGGCGCTGGCCGGAGCAGCCCCGACGCTCCACAGACCCCGCGCGGTCGCCACTGTCACGGACACGACCATGGAATCGAATCTGCCGTAGCCGGAGGAGGATTGGCCGCTGGACCGGGTTGCCGCGAAGCCGCCGATGCTGGCGAACTCGAACGACTGCGGAAAGTGCCCCAGGGTGTAGCCGCGCTCGCCCAGCAGCGTTTCCGCCTGCGGCCCGAGCATCCCCGCCTGCAGGGTCGCCGTACGGGAGACCTCGTCCAGGTCGACCAGTGCGTCGAGCCGGCACAGGTCGAGGGAGACAAGCCCGTGCAGCTCGGCGCGATCGGCCACCAGACCGCCGACGACGGACGTGCCCCCGCCGTACGGGACCACGGCCACGCCGTGTGCGGCGCAGACCTGCAGGACGGCGACGACCTCTTCGTCGTTTCCCGGGCGGACCACGGCGTCGGGTGCGTCGGAGAAGTCGCCCGAGCGGGCCGCCAGCAGGTCCGGGGTCGACTTGCCGCGGGTGTGATGCACCCGGTCGCTGAGATCCGTCGTGAGGTGGTCGGCGCCGACGACGGCGGCCAGGCGGTCGGCGACGTCCGGGGCGAGCGTGGGCAGCCGTGCCACGACGGCCGCCAGTGGGACCGCCGGGCGGGGCGTGATCTCCCCGAACGCCAACGCCATCAGGTCCGTCGCGCCCGCGGGCAGTGTCGTCGTGTGGTCGGGGTCGCCCCATCGTGACCAGTGCATCCGTGCTCCCAACTCGGTTCGGCACGCCGCCGTCGCGCAGCCCTGCTGTTACAGTGTGACAGATGGCAGCACTTCGTAACAAGACGATCGGCGACGAGCGACTGCTCGACGCCGCGCGCGAATGCCTGCTCGCGGTCGGCTGGCGTCGCACCACGATGACGGATGTGGCGCGACGGGCCGGCGTCTCACGCATGTCGGTCTACCGTCGCTGGCCGGACATGACGGCGCTCATCGGTGACCTGATGACCCGCGAGTGGTCGACGGTCGGTGCACGGCTCGCGGACGGCGACCGGCACCCCGACGCGGACGGCATCGCGCGGGCCGTCGCGGCGGTCGCCCTGGAGATCCGCCAGGGTGAGCTCTTCCGCAAGATCGTCGAGGTTGATCCGGAGCTGCTGGTCCCGTACCTGCTGGTGCGCCGCGGCCGCACCCAGGACACGATGCTCCGATCGATCACCTCGGCGGTCAGCGCGGGTCAGCAGACCGGCGAGGTACGCGAGGACGACGCCGAACTGCTCGCCCGATCGGTCCTGCTGATGGCCACCGGTTTCGTCTTCTCGGCACCGACGATGACGGACGAAAATGTCGAAGAGTCAGCGCTTTTCGACCAACTTGTGGTCGCGGTGCGCGGCTACCTCGCGCCATGACCAGATCGGCGTCGCTCAACGCCCGGCGACGCGAACGCGAGCTCGCCGAGTGCACCGACGGCCGGGTCGTCGACCTGCTGGTGCTCGGCCTGGGCGCAACCGGCACCGGCGTCGCGCTGGATGCGGCGAGCCGGGGACTCGACGTGGTCGCGATCGATGCGCACGACCTGGCGTTCGGAACGTCCCGGTGGAGCTCGAAGCTCGTGCACGGTGGATTGCGTTACCTCGCCACCGGCCAGCTCGGGATCGCCCACGAGAGTGCGGTCGAGCGCGGCATCCTGATGACCCGCACGGCACCGCACCTGACCCGGGCCACGCCGTGGCTGGTGCCGCACTACGGCCTCGGGGGCCGCCGCGAACGCGCCCTGACCATGGGCGGTTTCATCGGTGGCGACCTGCTGCGCCGGGCGGCCCGGACACCCGGATCGGTGCTGCCGCGACCACGATCACTGGGGGCCGCCGCGGCACTGGCGCTCGCGCCCGGCATCCGCGAGGACGGCCTGCTCGGCGCGAGCCTCGGCTGGGACGGCCAGCTCGTCGACGACGCCCGGCTGGTCGTCGCGATCGCCCGCTCCGCGGCGCTGTATGGCGCACGCGTCCTGACCCGGGTACGCGCCCTGCACGCCACCGGGGACGGCGCACGCGTGCGGGACGAACTCACCGGCTCGGAGCACGACGTCAAGGCACGCGCCGTCATCAACGCGACGGGTGTGTGGGCCGGACAGCTGGCGCCGGGCATCCGGCTGCGGCCGTCCCGCGGCACCCACCTGGTGGTCCGGTCCAGCACGTTGGGATCGACGGATTGCGTGGTGAATTCGCCGGTTCCCGGCCATTTCGGCCGCTTCGTGTTCAGCCTGCCGCAACTGGACGGCACGACCTACATCGGGCTGACCGACGAGCCGGTGGACGGCGACCCGCCGGACGTGCCGCGCCCGGACGACTCCGAGGTCGATTTCCTGCTCGGGAGCATCAACCGGGTGCTGCGCACGACCCTGACTCGCGACGACGTCATCGGCAGTTACGCCGGTCTCCGGCCGCTGCTGGACGCCGACGGCGACACGCGGGGTGGCACCGCCGACCTGTCCCGCCGGCACGCCGTGCGCATCGCGCCCGACGGGCTGGTCACCGTGGTCGGCGGCAAACTCACGACGTACCGACGCATGGCGCAGGATGCCGTCGACGTGGTGTGCCGCGAGCGCGGGCTCACCGCCGGGCCGTGCGTCACCGCACGCACCCCGCTGGTCGGTGCGGCACCGCGGGACGATCTGGCGAGCATCGGCGCACCGCAGCGGCTGGTGCGCCGGTACGGGACCGAAGCGCCCGACGTACTCTCGGCAGATCGCACCCGTAATCAGCCGATCAGCGGCGAAATACCCGCGACACCAGCGGAGTTCGACTTCGCGCTGCGACACGAGGGTGCTCTCGACGCCGACGACCTGCTCGACCGCCGCACTCGGATCGGGCTGGTGCCCGCGGACCGCGACGTCGCCGAAGCCGCCGCGGCGGACGCCGTGTCAGCACACTGCTAAGCGAGGAAACGTTCCCAACCGCCCGGCGGCTGGGCGCCGTACGGGACCGTCCGTAGCTTGGCCAGCACCGCCGGGTCCTGTGCTTCGATCCAGTCGACGAGCTGCCGGAACGACACGATGCGGGCGTCCGGATGCTTCGCGATGGCGCGCATCACCTGCTCGACCGCGGTCATGTAGATGCCGCCGTTCCAGCCCTCGAAGTGGTTGCCGATGATCAGCGGCGCCCGGTTGGAGTCGTAGACCCGCCGGAAGCCGGCCAGGTAGGTGTCGGTCGCCTGCTGCTGCCACATCGGGCGCTTGGACGGTTTCCCCTGCGTCGTACCCCCGGTCTGGTTGTACATGATGTTGTAGTCCATCGAGATCACCTGGCCGGTGTGCCCGGCGAACGGGATCGACTGCATCGACAGGTCCCACAGGTTGCGGTCCTTGCTCGGCCACATCTGGATGCCGGTCTTGCTGCTGTCGTAGCGCCAGCCGAGCTGGGATGCCGCCACCCGCAGGTTGTCGGCACCCTCCAGGCACGGCGTCCGGCCGCCGACGAGCTCCTTCTCGTAGTCGAACGGCAACGGCGGCAGATCGGTGAATCCCGTGGTGGTGCGCCAGTGTTCGACGAAGTACTTCGCCTGCTCGATCTCGCTGCGCCAATCGGCGGGCGACCACTTCTGCACCCCGGTCGGCCCGCAGAAGTGACCGTTGAAGTGCGTGCCGATCTCATGGCCCTCCAGCCACGCCTTGCCGATGTTCTCGATCGTGGCGTGTATGTCGTCATCGGTGAGGTAGCCGATGTCCGACGCTCCGACGGCGTGCTGCGGCGGCCGGTAGAGGTCCTTCTTGTCCCGCGGCAGGAGGAACAGCCCGGAGAGGAACAGCGTCATCGACGCCCCGACCTCCTGCGCCACCTGCCGGAAGTGCGACAGCAGGTTGAGACCGGTGACCTCGCCCGCACCGTCCCAGGAGATGACGACGAACTGGGGCGGCGGCTCGCCCGGCTGCAACCTGTGCGGCGTCGGCTGGTGCGGTTGCGGGCCGGTGTCGGCGGTGGATCCGTCGCCGATCGGCCGCGCTGCGGACGACGGCGACGAGGACGTCGACGACGGTGTCGGAGTGCCGCCCGTGCGAGTCCCGCGCAGGAAGACCGCGGAGCGCGGCACTCCTTGCGCATGCTGTTCGCCCGGGCCGCAGCCGCCGAGAGCCGCTGCCGCACCGACCGCGACCCCTGCCGTCAGAACCTCCCGCCGCGACACCGCCACAGCGCCCCACTCCCCTCGGGGTTGCCGGTGGGCCCTGCCCCGATGCCGGACCCACCACTCCCCACGGTGACAAAAGGATCGGCCGAACCCAAGCCACCACGCGGTGACGTAGCACACTCGTGATCTGGCCGGATCCGGCCGGTCACAGCGCTAGAATGGAGACACTACGTATTAGGGAACGCGCGCGACTGGTGGTGGGAAGTCGCGCCCGACGTGAGCCTTGTGCTCGAAAGGCGTTCCATCTCGTGTCACCTGCTGCGTCATACCGGCACCTCTTCGGATTGACCGGTCGCACCTACATCGTCGTGGCGTTCCTCGCCCGACTGCCCCTGGCCATGAGCCAGATGGGCGTCCTCCTCCTCATCGCCCACACCACCGGCAGCTTCGGCGCCGGCGGCGCGAGCGCCGGTGCGCTCGCCGTCGCGAACGCCGTCGGTGCGCCCCTGCTCGGCGCCGCCTCCGACCGGTTCGGTCAGCGCCCTGTCGTGCTGGTCCAGTCCTGGCTGAGCTCGCTCGGCCTGCTGGCCGTGGTGCTCGCCGCCGAGAGCGGCGTCTCCTGGCTGTGGGCTGCCGCCGCGGCCGCGTTCGGCGGCTTCTTCATCCCGCAGGCCGGGCCGCTCGCCCGGGTCCGCTGGCGCCCGATCATCAGCTCCCGGGACCGCACCGGCACGTCGGCGCGGTTGATCGACACCGCGTTCTCCTACGAGGGCTCCGCCGACGAGGCGTCGTTCGTGCTCGGCCCCGCACTCGTCGGCACGATTGCCTCGATCGTCGACCCCGGTGTCGGCATCTGCACCGCTGCGGTCCTGCTCGCGATCTTCGGCACCTGGTTCGCCATCCACCCGACGGCGCGGCTGCGCACGGCTCACGCCGCGACCGCCGGCACCGGTCGTCTGCTGACCCCTGCGCTCGCGACCTTGATGGCCGCCCAGTTCATCATCGGGATGATCTTCGGGTCCGTGCAGAACGGCACCACGGTGCTCGCCACCGAGGCCGGTCACGACGGACTGGCCGGGCTCGTGCAGGCGCTGCTCGGCATCGGCAGCGTCCTGGCCGGGCTGAGTATGGCGGCACTGCCTGCCCGGATCGGCTATGTCACCAGGTGGCGGGCGACCGCGGCCGGGTTGCTCGTGCTCACCACGCCGCTGCTGCTCGTCGGGTCGCTGGCCGCGCTCTGCCCGGTGCTGATCGTGCTGGGATGCTGCGTTGCGCCATACATGATCACGACGTTCACGCTCGGCGAGCAGATCACGCCACCGTCACGCACCGGCGCGGCGATGACGCTGCTCGCCGCCGCCACCGGCCTCGGGTATGCCGTGGGCGCCGCCGTCGCCGGCCACTTCGCCGACCTGTCCGGCGCCACCGCGGCGTTCGGCGTGACGGTTGCCGCGGGCGCGCTCGCCTGTGCCCTCGCCGTCGGCGCGGGTCCGCTGCTGCGGCGCGCCCACGCCGGGTCGGCGGCAATGGCCGCCACCCCCGAGACCCCCACCCCCTCCGCGAGCGCCGCCTGACCGGGCGGCGCGCTGCCGACGACGGCCGCCATCGGCCCATCGGACGGAGACGTCACGCTGATGCTCGACGTCTCGACCGACGGGTCGACGAAGACCGGACCCCTGCTCACCGTCGACGACGTCAGGGGCTGGATCGAGGGACGACGTGACCGGGTGTCGGTTGCGATGGCACCCGCCCAGATCCCCGGCGGCTGGTGGGCGGCCGTCACCGATCCGTTCGGCAACCCGACGTACGTGATCGACCAGAGCACCGCCGACCGGCCCGGGTGAGATCCGGGCAGTGGACGCGACAACCTTCGCCCTCGAGACACCGCCGAGACCCACCATCTAGGGTCGTGTCATGGCCCAGAAGCGCTCCCCTGCCCTCAACCTCGCCTCCGCCGCCGTCGCGGGTGCCATCACCCTGGTCCGCCCGACGCGCTTCCCCCGGTGGGCGCGCCGCGGACTCAGCCTCGCGAACACCGCCGGCACCGCCGGCGCCGTCTTCTTCGCGATCCGCGGTGAGGACGAGCTGCCGGAGGACCACCCACTGCACCGGGCGCTCACGGTCAGCGACCTCACCGCCGCCACGACCGGCGGCCTGATGCTGGTCACCTCCGGCCTCGGGGTGAAGGCCGACGCCAAGATCGAGCAGTTCCTCGTGCGGCACGGCGTGCGGCACCCGCGTGTGGTGATGGCCGTCGGTGTGGTCACGGTGCTCTTCATCGTCAAGACCGTGCAGGACAGGGCGAGCAAGCACGCGCCCGAACCCGTGGCCGGCACCCCGAAGCCGCCGGTGAGTGACAAACCGGCCAACAAGACCCTGCCGACGACCGGATCCGCCGGCGCGGCCCCGACCGAGCAAGCCGCGCAGCCCGAGGCCCAGGAGGATCCCGGTCAGTGAACGCGGTGACG